>JAMNYG010000005.1 GCA_023622945.1 Bacillota bacterium
CTATGATAAGAATTTATTATCACAATAAAGATATAACTTCAAATCCTTATTGCACGCCACCAGAGAATCCCTGGAAAATCTGCCACCCGTATCACCGGGCGCGGAGATGCATCCTTGTCTTCTCTAACCTTTCTACCTTTCCTTATTTATCTTACTTAAATATCTGTATACGGTTGGAACCGAAATATTCAGTATGGATGCCACTTCGCTTACTGCTCCCTTAATCAGGAAAAATTTCTCCTCATTAAGGCGTCTTACTATTTCCATCTTCTCATTTACCGTCAGGCGCTCCACCGAAATCTCCCTTGATTTGGTGACATCGTATATAATTTCATCGATCACATCTCTTGCTGAAAAATGAAGAGCTTCAAAATTGCTGACGTTATTGCTGCCACCATTTATGCTGCTCTCTTTTTCTTTTGTTTTTGCAGATGGTATAAAAGCGAGTTTCTGCAATAATTCTGCTGCCTGCTGGTATTTTGTCACATCAGTATTTATACACAGCATCCCGCGCGGATATCCTTGCTTGTCAAGAATAAAGAAACTGTTTGAGCGCAATGGTGTACCGTGTTTAGACATGCTAAGGTAATTAACGTAGTAAGGAGGACCTTCCTTTCCCTTATCCTTAAGCTTGGACATGGCAAAGCTGGTCATGGGGTCTCCTACGGTTCTTCCGCTGATATGACCGTTATGTATTTTAATTATGGAATGATTGATATCCTTGAAATCATGAAGAACAATTTCGGTGTACTCATCGAAACAATGACCCAAAAAGTCAACCAGATGCATATATGGTGTAAAGTCAAAATCTGAAGCTATTTTACTCACCCCTTTATGATAATAAAATTTTATCTTCATAAGATTATATTATCACCACAATAATTTTTGTCAATATTAATTATTCATTGGAAATGCTGCTTCTTTTTTAGCATTTTTTCAACTTTACAATCACTCTTTCATAATGTATCATAGAACCACAACCATGTAGTGTTTCATGTTACTTTTTATTTAAGTGGCGAATTCTCACAGGTTGCTTTCATAAAGATTTTATATGGTGGAAAATCTTTATGCGTAAGCATCCTTAAAAAATTACAATATTCTCCCGGGACTTTCGGTTTTGGATATCTGAAACGGTTCAGGTATTCAGGTAATAGATAGCTCCCTAAAGGCCAGGCGTAGGCAATCTATATCCTGGATAAGCTATTATTTTATCTTTAGGGGGTGTATCAAATGCCATTCAGTTAATTTCTATCCCGATTCAACCGTCCGTTATCTAAAATCACAAACCATCTGACACCAAAACAATATCTATACCACAAATACCATAAAAAATCATTACGGAGGATATTTTATGCGTAATTTCAAGGGATGGATTGTAACTTCTGCCGCCACAGGCATTAATCTGATTCTGGGAGTACTCTATATCTGGAGCATTATGAGCAAAGCACTGGTAAGCGAACTCGGCTGGACCAGTACAGAAGCTTCACTGCCTTATACCGTGTGCACGGTTGCCTTTGCAATAGTAATGGTTTTTGCTGGAAAGCTACAGGATGAAAAAGGTGCCAGGCTGATATCTTCCTTCGGAGGGATTCTCCTTGGAGGCGGGCTCCTTCTTTCCGGCTTGACCAGAGATCCATTAATTATGGTGCTGACCTTTGGAATTTTAGGCGGGGCAGGAATAGGATTTTGCTATGCAGCTACGACTCCCTCTGCCGTAAAGTGGTTTCCTCCGGAAAAGAAAGGTCTGATTTCCGGAATAGTTGTTTCAGGAGTAGGCTTTGCAGCTGTATACATATCACCTCTCACAAACAGCCTTTTGGAGAGCTACGGTATTTCAAAAGCATTTTTATACCTCGGGATCGGCGCTTTTGTAATACTGATTGCCTTTTCTCAGCTTTTATTCGATGCTCCCGGCGGATATTCAAAAAAAGCTGCCTCCGCTGCAAATGAAAACCAGGCTCCAAAGCCTGAAGGCAAAAAAGAATATGGATGGAAAGAAATGCTCAAGACAAACGGCTTTTACAAGCTATGGATAATGTACGCTTTTACTTCCTCTGCAGGCTTAATGATAATCGGCCATATTGCAAGTATTGCAAAAAACCAGGCGCAATGGGAAAACGGCTACCTGCTAGTAGTACTGTTGGCCATCTTTAACACATTAGGCAGGATTGTGGGAGGATTCGTTTCAGACAGACTGGGCCA
Organism: Bacillota bacterium; assembly: GCA_023622945.1. GTDB lineage: Bacteria > Bacillota > Clostridia > Acetivibrionales > JAMNYG01 > JAMNYG01. The sequence goes on from JAMNYG010000005.1 coordinate 2,203, forward strand.
CACAAATACAATGAGGATTGTTTTCTTACTTCAGGCGGTAAATATGGCGTTTTTCAGCCAATACTCATCCTCCGGCACTCTTGCCATAGGCGTTGCCATCGTCGGGTTATGTTACGGGGCTTTATTCTCTGTTTTCCCGGCTGCCACTGCTGAACTGTATGGCATAAAGAATCTGGGTGTAAACTATGGCCTGGTATTTACAGCCTGGGGTTTCGGAGGAGTCATCGGTCCTTTGCTTGCAGCCAGGATACTGGATTCTACAGGAAGCTACAATGCTTCTTATATTGTATCCGCCGTCCTGCTCATTATTGCCGGAGCAATTACTTTCATGCTTAAAACCTATAAACAGGGTAAATCTGCAATCTCTGCTTAAGTAATCATCCCAGGGCAGCCGTTTGAAGCAAAAACACCATTCGGGCACTGCTGTGCAGGCCTGAATGGTGTTTTTCACTTTCTGTCCGTCACCGGTCTCCTAGAGTTTTTTCCCATGCTCAGAGTATTTCTTGGTCTGTTCATCTACCCTGAACCTGATTATCTCGCGGATCAATTCAGTTGGAAGCGGCTTATCCAGGGGAAATTGCACCGTTCCTTTCGAGGTCTTATAGCAGGCCAGTTTTTCTTTGAATGCCTCAATGCCTTCAGGTTGCGGATAAAGGCTGATGTGTTTTTTAAAACCGGCGAAATGGACCAGCCACTTCCCGTTTAAATCATATGTGGGCATTCTCATGCAAATCCGCTCGGTAGCCTGTGGAGCCAGCTCACGGATAATATTCCTTATGGTGGTTAAACGTTCCTGCACTTCAGCCGGAAAACCCATGATATATTCATCTACTTCATTCATTTATCTACACCCCTGCTTTCGTTATGCTTTACATCATTCACCTCAGCCATACTTTCTTTGTTTAATCCCTTTTTATACGCACTCTAACCCATTATATTCTAAATAATATATTATTAACCTGCACAATGCAACAAATATACCATATAAAAGTTTTTTCAAAGATAATATACCTTTTAAACTAACCGGGATCATACTTGCTTTTCCCGGAATGTTTAAATTGCTATATAACAGGCTGCATAAAACTAATAATCGCATATTGTAACAAACCAGGGAACAAGGGCAGGTAGAATAATAACATGTGTTCATAAGCTTACTTTGCCGGCAGCTTATGAGAATACGGCTGCAAGGCTTTTTATTTATGCATCCGATATTAAAAAATCATTATTAGAGTCAAATTTTCAGTTAAAATTCCTCATTGAAATCAAAAATAAAATATTGTAGAATTTTACAGTAATAACGTCGGATGTATCAATTATATCGGGAGGCCTCAATGAATTACGATATTCACTGCAAGAAAGTACATAAAGTTAATTTGTCCCTAACGTTTTGCCTTATAGTTTTAATCGTGGCTCCTTTGGTTTATTTGTACGGGCTTGAAAACAGCAAGCTATATATTGCTTCCGGACTTATAATTGGCACATTGGCCACCATTAACTACTTTGTTCCCATTCCTGACAAAGCCAAGGGCTTATTTTTTGCCCTGTTGCCCCTTACCGTCATATGCATACTGTTCTTTCTTGATAAATTCGCCCTAAACAAGCATTACATATTGTTTTTTACCCTGATCATGATCACTCTTTATTTTAACAAGCAGCTAATAATGATTTTTGGTTTTGTCATCTCGGTTTATATTTTTACTTTATATTTCTTCGTTCCTCATAAATTCCTTGGAGACAATTATAACATTCCATCATTGATAACCGTATATTCAATTATTTGTGGTGTCCTGGCTTTATTATATTTTTTAACCGATGCAGGGCACAAGCTCATTTTACAGTCGACCAATAAAGAGCAGGAAGCACAAAAGCTCATTCAACAGTTGACAGGCCTTCTTAAAACAATCAATGAAAGTGCCATAAAACTGAATGACAGTACTGAGGCTGTAACGCAGAACATGGAAAGAATCCAAAATGACAGCCGGTCCATTTTTGAGACAGTGGAACAGATGGCTGCAGCCATCAGCTCCGAAGCTCAAAACATAACCCGGATCAATGATTCGGTTCTGTCTTCACTGAACAACATGGAAAAGGCAGCAGAAATATCACAGGAAGTTGCGACCGAATCCCAAAAAATGAATAATGATATACAGGTGAACTGGCAAAAAGTCAATCAAGTTTATGAATACATGAACACTCTTAATGATTCTGTCCAGACTGCTACATCGACCGTAGATGATTTGCAGGAAAATCTTCAAATGGTAAATTCTTTATTGCTGGGTATTGAAGATATTGCTGAACAGACCAATCTGTTAGCCTTAAATGCAGCCATAGAAGCAGCCCGGGCAGGCGAGCGGGGAAAAGGATTTGCTGTCGTTGCAGATGAAGTTCGCAAGCTTGCCGAGCAAAGCAGAGAAATTGCTTCCCAGATTACAAAAGTCACACACCAGCTGTTTGAAAAATCAAAAGTCGCCCAGGAGAAATCTCATGAAGGAAAGCAGGCTGTCGAAGAAGGGAAATCCCTGTTGCAGGAAATTACAAAGTCTTTCAGCTCCATGAAAGAATCTTTTGATTTGGTCAATCTGCGCCTGAAAAACAATATGGAAACAATCATGCAAACTACAGATGAGTTTCAAAGGATCAGTGAGCAGATCGAGTCAGCTGTATCCATAACCCAGGAAAACACAGCAGCTACAGAAGAAATTGTGTCCACAATTTCCGTACAGAACGAGTTTATTGACATGATTTCAAAGTCAACCAGGCTTTTGAAAGATTTAAGCCAGGAACTGTTGGATATGTGTGAAAACAACAGGTTTGAATCATAATGTATTGGATCATTTTTCATAAGGTATTGGTAACTACTTGGAATATTGCATAATAACCGGGGTATACGGCGGCAAAGGGATAAACCTGCTTTGGAGTCAAACCTATTTGGGCAGGGAAACAATAAATTCCGTCCCTTCTCCGACTTTGCTCCTTACCTGTATACTTCCCTTGTGGGCTTCTATGATGGCCTTTGTGATTGTAAGGCCGATTCCGGCGCCTCCGGTCAGCCTGTTTCTTGATCTGTCCGCACGGTAGAAACGTTCAAAAATATGGGGCAAGTCTTCGGGCGGAATACCCATCCCGGTATCTTTAACGGTTATTTCTGTAACGTCATCGGCGCCTTTAACCGTAATTTCAACCACATCTCCCTGTTGGGTGAACTTCAGGGCATTCGACAGGAGGTTTACTATCACCTGGCTTATTTTATCCTTATCCGCAGTTACCGTCTCAGTTTCGCCGGTAAACCTTACATCTATGCCCTTAGTTGCGAAGTCACTCTCGAAGTTCTTTATGATATGCCGGATTAGCTCTGAAATATCAAAGGTTGTCCTGGTCAGAATGAGGTTTTCGCTCTCGTATCTTGCCAGTTTTTCCAGATCCCCTACCAGCCTGCTTATTCTCATGATCTCGTCATGGCAGCTTTTAAGCCTCTCCGCATCAGGTTCCCAGATACCGTCAATCATCGCTTCCATATGGCTTTGCAAAGTCGCAAGGGGAGTTCTTAATTCATGTGCCACATCTGCAGTGAGTCTTTTCCTTAAAACCTCCTGGTTTTCCAAAGTTTCCGCAAGGTTGTTGATTGTTTCGGTAAGCTGGGCGATCTCCTTGGTGCTGGATTGTTCGGTTATCCTGCCGTCGAAATATCCTTTTGAAATCATCTGAGCCGTGGTTATAACCCTTGAAATGGGGGCACTCAGTCTTTTTGCCATAACCGAGGCAAAGAGAAATGACAAGATGAGTGAAAATGCTCCGACACCCATGAGAAGCCTGTTCATCGTATTTATAAACGCCAGGTCACTGTCGTTAAAGTAATACGGGCCGTAGTAACCGATCACCACTTTCCCGACTTCACTCAGCCTATTTGTAACAGGATAAGTATTTTCTACATATCCCCCCTCCCAGTTGGGATAACGGCTGCTCATGTTCTCTTCCATATGGGCAAGCATCTGTTCACAAAGGGCATTGTCGTGAAGCCTTGCATCCCATACGGTCTTCCCTGATGTATCCAACACCTTGATGATCAGTCCCTGCTCCAAAGCATTAATGCAAATATTTCCAATAGCCTGTATATCCCACTCTCCGCCTGCATTATACAGCTGACTGATCTGCCAGACAATTTCCCTGCTCTTTCTCTCCTGGTTTTCTACGATGTAATCCTTAAAATGCTTGTCCAGCAACAGGTTGGTAATAACGCTGATCAGAAGCACGGAAATGAGTACTACACAAACATAAGACAGTGATAACTTGGTTCTCAGACTATATTTCATAGCATAATCGCCTTTCTATTCACCGCCAAACCGGTATCCTATTCCATGAATGGTCAGAATGTATTTCGGGTTTTTGGGGTCGGGTTCAATTTTCTGCCTGATGTTTTTAATATGGGTGTCAATTGTCCTGTCATAGCCGTCGAAATCTTCCCCCAAAGCCATATTTATCAGTTCTTCCCTGGTGAAAGTCTTGTCAGGGTACTTAACCATGGTTATTAGAATTTTGTATTCATTGGGAGTCAAATTTATGACCTTGCCGTTTCTTTTCACCTCATATTTCAGGGTATCGATGACCAGCTCATTGTTGTTGAATGAAAGGAGGCTTGACAAAGGAATCAATGCGTCACATGCCCTCCTTAAAACCGCTTCAACCCTCGCTACAAGCTGTCTGGGGCTGAATGGTTTTGTTATATAGTCATCTGCTCCTATTTTCAAACCTTCTAATATGTTCTCTTCTTCTACCTTGGCCGTGAGCATTATTATGGGTACCCTTGACTTCTTCCTCAAAGTTTTGCAGATTTCCTCACCGCTCATGTCGGGAAGCATCAGATCAAGGATTATAAGGGAAGGATTCTCCTTTTCAAATTTTTCCAGGGCTTCCTTGCCGTTATATGCCACGCATACTGAATAACCGCTTTTTTCCAGGTAAGATTTTACAACCTCTGCAATTTTCACTTCGTCATCAACAACCATAATTTTCTTAGGTATATCGTTCATGTTAACCTCCGGTAATGGCTTATGCGTTAAGAAGCTATAAAGGTCAGGGGACATTTCTTTCCGTATCAGGGCCATTTCTTTCACAGCAGGGATTTACGTATCAAGGTTAATTTCTTCTACAGCAGGAAGTGTCTTAAGCTTGCTGGTTGTGCAACCGAAAGAAAATGATATGCAATGATTGTTATTCCTGCATATCATTCCCCTCATTTTATACCAGCACAATTCATTTAACAATGAAAAGATCCCCTGTACACCTGGAGATTTTTTCATGATCGGGCTTATACAACTTCATACCCTTGATCTTCAATTTCATTCTTAATCTTGTCCAGCGATACCTTTGTACCGTCATATTCTACCGTGACGGTTTTTCCTTTTAAGTCAACCGTAACTGAACTGACACCGTCAAGGGCACCTACTGCCTTTTTGATTGCATTTTCACAGTGGGAACAGGACATACCTTCAACTTTTAACATTGTTTTTTCCATTTGCAAGCCCTCCAATCCTTTTTTGCAAAAATAGTTTAAAAATTTGTCTGCTTTAATATATTAATTTTTTTGTCATCCATATCTGCAGTTTTAAATCATTTCTCCCAGATATTATTCGTGGTTTAATTCTATTTTACCATCCATGTTTAAGGTTTTAACTCTTTGTAAGGTTTTGATCTTTTGCATTGTTTTAACCTTTTATATGGTTTTGGTTTTTTTGCTGTTTAACCTTTTTGTAGAGTTTAAGCCTTAATCTTTTATTCTTTAATGTATTTTATCCCTTATTTATACGGCTTAAATCTTTTTAGCCTTAAAGCGTTTGTCAAAACCGATACAGAGCTCAGGGACATTGCCGCGGCTGCAAACATCGGATTCAGCAGCGGGCCGCCGAAAAGGTGAAGAATACCTGCTGCAATGGGAATTCCTGCGACATTGTAACCGAAAGCCCAAAACAGGTTTTCCTTGATGTTGCGTATTGTGCTTTTACTTAAGTTTATGGCCGTCGGAACATCCATCAGGTCGCTTCTCATCAGGACAATATCCGCAGACTCCATGGCCACATCGGTGCCCGAACCTATGGCTATACCGATATCGGCCTGTGCAAGCGCAGGTGCATCATTGATTCCGTCGCCCACCATCGCCACTTTTTTGCCTTCGGCCTGCAGTTTTTTGACCTCGTTTGATTTATCCTGGGGCAGAACCTCGGCCAGCACCCTGTCTATTCCAACCTGCCTGGCAATTGCCCGGGCGGTTTTTCTGTTATCGCCCGTTATCATGGCAACTTCTATACCCATGGACTGAAGCTTTTTAATGGCTTTTGCACTGCTTTCCTTAACAACGTCAGCCACGGCAATTATGCCGGATATTCTATTGTCCACAGCGACAAACATGGGTGTCTTTCCTTCATCTGCAAGCCTGTCGGAGTGGCTTTCAAGTTCATCCAGCGATATGCCTCTTTCGTCCATCAGCTTTCTGTTGCCAATGAGCACGTTCATTCCTTCAATGGTAACCTCAATGCCATGTCCCGGAATAGCTTCGAATTTTTCTGCATTCAGAATCCCAAGGTTTTCCTTCTCGGCTTTCCTCACTATTGCTTCGCCAAGGGGATGTTCCGAGCCTTTTTCTGCCGAGGCTGCAATTTGAAGCAAACGCTCCCTGGTCATTCCTGAGACGGTTATTATATCAGTTACCTCGGGTTTCCCTTCTGTTATTGTTCCTGTTTTATCGAATACTATGGTATTGATCTTATGGGCAGTTTCAAGGGCTTCTCCGCTCTTTATGAGAATCCCGTATTCCGCCCCTTTTCCCGTGCCAACCATTATGGCAGTAGGCGTGGCTAAGCCCAAGGCACAAGGGCAGGCGATAACCAGCACCGATATGAATATGGTAAGTGCAAACGCCAGTGACTGACCTGCAATAAGCCATACTGCAAAAGCAAGAATTGCAATGGCAACTACAATTGGAACGAAATACCCGGATACAATGTCAGCCATTTGTGCAATGGGAGCCTTTGAGCTTTGAGCTTCCTCAACCAGCCTGATGATTTGCGCCAAAGCCGTGTCATCGCCTACCTTGGTGGCCCTGAAGCGGATCACGCCATTGGTGTTAATGCTTGCCGCATAAACTTTGTCTCCGGCCTTTTTATCCACAGGTATGCTTTCACCGGTCAGCATGGATTCATCTATCGCCGTATGGCCGTCTATAACCTCACCATCTACCGGGATTTTTTCTCCGGGCCTTACTAAAATCACATCCCCTATTTCCACCTCATCAATTGGAACTTCAACCTCTTTTCCGTCCTGTATTACAATTGCCGTTTTGGGAGCCAGACCCATCAGTTTCTTTATGGCTTCTGAGGTTTTCCCTTTTGATACCGCTTCAAGAGTTTTACCAAGAAGTATCAGTGTAATAATAACACCGGCTGTTTCGAAATACAGCCCTTCAACGGCGTGGGAATTACCAAGCCAAATCTGATATGTTGAATACAGGCTGTAGATAACCGCTGCCGTCGTACCTATTGCAATCAGAGAGTCCATGTTTGGGCTTCTTTGCACCAGGGCCTTAAAACCTACGGTATAGAACCTGTTACCCGCTATGATTATCGGTATAACCAAAGCCAGTTGCGTAAGCGCATACCTTAAGGGATGATGCATTGGCTCAAGGAAACCGGGTATGGGGAAAGGAAGCCACGAAATCATCGGAACCATTGCAAGATACAGCAGCGGTGCTGCAAATATGGCCGATATGATAAACTTCCTCCGGAGGGTGCGTATCTCCTTTTCCTTTCGCAGCTTATCCTCGTCAACGGAAGCTTTTTTCTCTATGCTTAAAGCTTTATACCCTGTTTTTTCAATGACCTGCCTGATTGCAGAGAGCCTTATTATTTGCGGGTCATATTCCACCGTTGCCTTTTCCGTGGCAAAGTTAACCGAAGCATTCAATATCCCTTCGGTTTTGCCCAATGCCCTCTCAATCCGGTTGGCACATGCAGCACAGGTCATGCCTTCGATGGGAATGATAACAGTTTTCCTTCTCCCTTCATCCACTACTCCATAGCCTATTTTTTCTATGGTTTCCCTGATTTTATCCAGGGATACCTTTTGATTATCGTATTCAACCAAAAGCTTTTCGGCTGCAAAGTTAACCGATGCCTTCAAAACACCTTCAAGCTTTCCGATTGCCTTTTCTATTCTGTTTGCGCATGCGGCACAGGTCATGCCGCTTATTTTAACGGTTTCTTTATTCATAAAATTACCGCCTTTCTGAAGTGAGTATTACCGAAGTCAGTAACATGTCCCATTAATGGCATGAAGGTAATCCGCTGTAATCCATAATTTCCTGAATAGCCGGAACGTATTGGTTTACTTCATCTTTTATTGTGTCTGTATCGATTTGGCTGATATCATCAACAACGGTTATTTTACTTCTTATCATACCCATCCAGCAGCTATACATAAACGTGCCGGTTTCAGTGGGAGTAAACTCTATTATGTTGTCACCTTCCTTAAGCTTTTTGCTGATATTGAATTTCGGTATTATAATCTCATTGTTACAGCCGTTTATATCTCCTTTCTGTGCCCGTATGGTCCACTTAACAGGTATACCCTTTTGTACCGTTATCAATTCATATTTACCCGGTGACAGCCTTGTAGTAACCACTTGAACTCCGTCTTTCACAGTTGCTATACCTCTGCCCTGGGTCCCACCGCCTGCACCCAACGGCAAAGAAGGGACTGAAAAACCCGACAGGGCCAGACCTCTGTTTGTCATGACCACTCCAAGTACTATTATAAGCACAGCGCTTACTTTCATCATCTTATGGGTAAACTTCCCGCTTAATATGGAACTCACTGCCCCAAATCCAAACATTAAAGGTACCGTCCCCATACTGAACATTAACATGGATAATGCGCCTGCTGCAAAACTTCCGGTACCTAAAGCATAAATCTGCATTGCCTGGAGCGGTCCGCACGGCATTAAGCCGTTGAGCAACCCTACATAAAAGGGTCCATACTTTCCATTGTTATTGTGTATTTTGTTCCCGATTATTTTTGGTATCCTGGGGTTTAATTTTCTGAGCCATGGGAATATATTCAGCATATTTAATCCCATAATCACCATGAATATACCGGAAATTATGGCTACAATCCCCTTCGCTGCACCAGAAAAGCTTATGCCGGAACCCAAGGCTCCTACTATGCCTCCTATGACAGTGTAGGATATCACCCTGCCGCCGTTATAGAGCAAACCTGGCCTTAATTGTGAAAGCCCGCCTGTACTTTTGCCATTAACCTTATATGAAATGCATTGAGACAGATTTATTCCTCCGCACATGGCGATACAATGCAGTGAAGTCATCAACCCGACAAAAAACAGTATCCCATATCCCATGGATTGATTAATTTCGGGGATAAAGTTAAACCCCACCGTGTTCTGAATAATAAAGCAGAGAGCAAACAATATGATGCCAATCCCCAACAGATGGTTGATTGACATTTTATCATTCGCTTTATCATTGGCTGCTTTTTTTGCGTTTGTTTCTGGAGCAGCGGCACCAGGTTTATTCCTCACCGTATAATCCAGCTTTTCTATGGTTTGAATAATTTCTTCAAGGCCTATCGTATTCGCATCATAGGTGATGTAAACGTTGGAGCTGCTGTAAATCGCCTTGGCATACAATATTCCGTCAAGCTTTTTCAGAGCATTCTCAATTCTCATTTCACAGCTTGTGCATGTCATGCCGCCAACTTGCAGAACTTTTCTTACCAGTCTCCGCTCCATCCTACGCCTTGCCTCCTACTTTCTCCAATTTCCGAACAAGCCTTTGTTTTCTTCCATGAAAGCTTGTGGAATTACAATATATCTGTCATCCTCAGTTTTATTCTCCTTCAGAATAGGAACCGGATTACAGCCTCCTCTTATCTTTTCTATCTGGTCAATATGAAACATGTTTCCGCAATTCTGGCATACCAGAAATTCGCCCTGCTGCCTGTAATATCCTCTTCCGGAATCATAACATACCTGGCAGGTATTGAATGCCGTCCTTATTGTTCCGTCGCTGGCCTTTACGGCCATGACTTCCATGTTGGTCCTGCCTGCCTTGTATGGATAAAACCTGGCAATTTCAGAAACTTCACTCTTTAGTATTTTTAAATCACCTGGTACATTTCCTGTTGCATTTGATCCGCCGAAACTAAATCTGACAATAATGAAGCTTGTTATAAGAACCGCAATTGCACTAACTATTGCATATATCTTCCTCTTGGTTTTCCGTGCCTCTTGCACCTTTTTCTTCACCGGAATTGACTTACCCATAGTTATACCACCCCTGAACTATTTATCACTTTATTTATCACATTTTTATGGAGATTTTATGAAGAGAGGAAATCACCTCTCCCACAAGCGATCTCCCTCATATATTCATCTTGTATTTATAATGAAATCCTGTTAGAATGTAAGTTTAGTGAAATTGATAGGAGTGATGGTGCATGCAGCTTTTGCTGATAGTATTAAACAGGGTCGAACTGCTGGATGCTTTGCTGGGAAAGCTTATGGATAATGGCATCCATGGCGCGACTATCCTTAACAGCACAGGAATGGTCAGGGAACTTACAAAATCGAATGAAGATTTTCCGATCTTCGGAACTCTCCGATATCTTGTCGATCCGGACAGGAAGGAAAGTAAAACAATATTTATGGTACTAAAAGATGAACAAGTTGAAGAAACCAAAAAAATTGTACGGCAGGTTATAGGAGACATATCACAGCCGGACACCGCCGTAATGTTCACTTTACCTGTTCTTTCAGCAGAAGGAGTTGAATTCTGAAAAATGCAACTAAACACACTTTTCTATCTGGCACTGATCTTATTCTCCGGACTTATCTTCGGTCGCATTGTAAAGCTCATTAAACTGCCTAATGTAACGGGCTATCTGATCGCGGGACTGCTTATAGGACCGTATGTCCTCAACTTGGTCCCTGTTGACATGACAAAACAATTAGAACTCGTTTCTGAAATAGCGCTGGCTTTTATTGCTTTTTCAGTGGGGGCAGAGTTTAAAATATCATACCTTAAAAAAGTGGGTTTAACTCCTATTGTCATTGCAATCTTTGAAGCTTTGGCAGCATCTATTGTAGTAACTACGGTATTGGTATTATTTAAATTTGATATAAAAATAGCCTTGCTCCTTGGTGCCATCGCCGCTGCCACAGCTCCTGCCGCTACTATAATGGTAGTTAAGCAGTATAATGCAAGGGGTCCTGTTACCGAAACACTACTCAGTGTAGTTGCGCTGGACGATGCGGTTGCCCTTATTGCCTTTGGTTTTGCAATGGCTATAGTAAACAGCCTGCAGCATCCTGGCGAGGCTTCGGTGATGGTTTCGTTGGTTTCGCCCTTTATTGAAATTATCGGGTCTGTTCTTCTTGGTTTTTTACTTGGTATTTTGTTTACAATACCCCTGCGCTATTTCAGGAAGGATTCCAACCGGTTGATTATAACCACAGCATTTGTATTCCTTGGTTCTTCCCTTGCCACAATGCTGGGTTTATCTCCATTGCTTCTTTGTATGTGTATGAGCGCGATGTTGGTCAATATAAATCAGTCTGGTAATGCAATACTTAAACTTGCAGACAATGTAACGCCTCCCGTTTTTCTGATGTTCTTTGTTGTGTCGGGCATGGAGCTAAATATTTCCATCATACCCAAAATCGGAGTAATAGGCATTATTTATATAATATGCCGTGTTATCGGCAAAGTTTCAGGTTCATACATAGGTGCTGCAATAATGAAGGCACCGACATCTGTTAAAACTTATTTAGGATATACGCTTGTTCCACAGGCAGGAGTTGCCATCGGTCTTTCATTGATTGCAGCGAACGCTCTCCCCGAACTTGGGCAAACTATCCGTACGGTAATTCTTTGTGCCACTTTGATTTATGAACTGACAGGCCCGGCCATTACCAAATTCTCTTTGATGAAAGCAGGAGAAATTACCGGATAGAAGTTGATGAAACACCCCTGATTTATGATGGGGTGTTTCATTGTTAGAGAGCAATGTATTATCTATTCTACACATCTAAACTTAATAAGTTCCCTTTTTAGCTTCTCAGCAATAGGAATATCCGCCGGTGCAAAATCATAGTTTTCCAGTTCGCAGGGTCTAACCCATTTTATCTGACTGTGGGCCGTCAGCTTATATTCACCGTCAATCCATCTTGCCTTATATGCGAGAAGCCTTATTGTTCCCGTATCATACCGGTATATGCTTTCGGCAAAGAAGCATTCCACTTCTATTCTGATACCCAGTTCTTCCCTGATTTCACGTATCAGACACTCTTCCGGTGTTTCATTAGGCTCAACTTTTCCTCCGGGGAATTCCCATTTACCGTCTAAATTTTGATTATCAGCCCTTTGCGCTATCAATATCTTCCCATCATTTATAATAATGGCTGCAGTTACCAGCTTCATATCAGTTTATCCTTTCTTTTTTGCAGTTTCACTGTCCCCATCCATAATAACCGAAACATCGCAATAATTATCCCCTTGGATCTGATGACAGTATCATCTGAAACAAAGTCAAATTCAGCCATTCCGGGACCTATGCTTTGTTCAGTTGACTATTCAGATGCAGTAAGTTCAATATTTTTCTTCTCTATAACATTAACCTTCATAGGCCATCGACACCACCAACTGTCGCGGTACTGTTTTCTATTAATTTGACAAGTCTTTCATAAAGCTTATCATCGATATAGCTGTAAAAACCATCCTCCCCTCGTTGTAAGACTGCCTTGCCTTCGTGCAAATAGGCATAGTAGAGGGTTGATGTACCGTCAGAATAGGTTACCTTCAGAAGATAACATTCTTTCATAGTTCCAATATTATTACCCGGCCACAGAGAAGATTTCATTAAACAGTTCATAATTACATCCTGTGCAAGCTTAACATTGTCTCCGGACAGCGGTGATATCGTATGCACAACTTCACCATTCGCCAGCTTAATAAGCGTATAGGAGACAGAACTTTCCGCTGGCGAAAGCCCTTGCCACTTTTCACCTGTTCCAGCAATGATAATTTCACTATTTTGTGTATATTCATGATTTAGAATAGACTCATTATTAAGTGCAGGTTCATTATTTAGTTTGCGCTCATTATTCTTTGGGTTTGTCAAAAGGCCAATGCTTATTACCACCGCAACAATTACTGCTGAGATAATAATCCAGGATGAAGGTTTCTTATAACTTAGCACATTTTTAATCCTGCTTTTCACATTCCCTTCTCCAAAAGCAAGGGGATTACCATTTAAGATATGCCTTCCGGCAGCAAGTGACAATAATGAACTGGCATAAGGCTTTTTGATATCTTCATTCATTTCTTTCAATACTTTTTCGTCACAGGACAGCTCCATATCTTCGCTCATTAACATAAACGCAATCCATACAAGGGGATTAAACCAATGAATGGACAATATCAAGAAAGCTAATATTTTTATGATGTGGTCTTTTCTATTGATATGGGTTTGTTCATGTATCAAAATATGTCTTCTTTCAGTGTCGTTAAGTCCAGCAGGTAAATATATTCTTGGTTTTACAAACCCAAAAACAAATGGTGTTTTCAAACTCTTAGCTTCGAAGATATTTCCCCCTATTAATTGAGCACTTTTTAGCTGTCTTTTCAAGATTACAATGGATACAAGGCTATAAACAAGCAGAGCTGTTATTCCTAAAACCCAGACGTAAGCAACTATTTCCATATAGATCTGCAATGGGTTCACACTTGCCCCTGTAGCTAGTGCGGGAAGCGAATCGTTTACAAATGTGTCAACCACTTCTATTCCACTATTAATCTGTGGACTTTGCTCATAGATTATATCAAGGGGGATTGGAGCGGCATTCATATTTCGCGGCATAAGACTAAACATGCTTTCAAAGGAGAACGGAAGTATAAGGCGAAAAGCGACCACGCCCCACAGGGCATAGGAGACCACTTTAGGGGCCTTTTTGAGCAATAGCCTGACAAGAATCACACATAGGATTACATAGCTTGACGTAAGGCTCATGTTTAAAACAGAGAGAAACAGTTTACTCATCGCTACACTTCCTTATGCTCATCAATCAATCTTTTCAACTCTTCAGCCTGTTGTTTGCTTAATTTTTTACCGCTGATAAAAGCTGATAAAAACCTGGGCAAGGATCCTCCAAAGGTATCCTCAACAAAACGTATGCTTTGTTTGGAATAGTACTCATCTTTTGAAATAAGAGATGAAACTACAGCATTTTTATTTTGGAAAATGCCCTTTTCACATAACTTTTTCAGCACTGTATAAGTTGTAGACTTCTTCCAGTTCATTTCTTTTTCGCAAAGTTTCACCAGGTCGCCGGAACTAATTGGTTCGCTCTGCCAAATCAATTCTGCAAACTTTTCTTCAGTTTCTGTAAGCTTATATACTTTCATGACAAAGCCTCCTTGGTCTATGCAATATCGACCTTACACTATAAGTCTATATCTTATAGACCAAGATGTCAATATATATTAAAAAGCCACCCCTTTTCGGGATGACTTATGTTTATAAATTATTCTTTTAGTACATACTCTTTTGACAATATGCTCTTTTAGCTACATATCCCTGGTAAAGTCCGATAGACCTTTACCCTTTTTCTCCATTCCATTGGCAAGAGTCAAGGCTTTTTCCCGTGTTTCTTCGTTTCATATTTGAGAAATTCATAAAGAGGATTTAAATCCCCGCCTTCATCCTACCAACATTATAAATTCAGCTCAATATCAGGAGAACTAAGGTGCTCTATGCTGGCATACTCCAGTGTCCATGCACCGTTTCTATGTACAAATTTATTGACCGCACACATCTCGATCCTCACTCCTATTGGCGGGTCCATCAAAACCCTGGCAGATTGATAAACGGAGGCGCCATGGCCTACGATTAGTATAGATCCGCTATAATCCTCCAGGATTTTCATCAAAGTCCTTTTCACCCTGTCGTATACATGTACTGAGTCATAAAGTTCCGGGTATTTGGGTTTTGTGAAGGAAATATATTCTTTATTGATCATGGGAAAAACTTCACTGGCTTCTTCTGTTGACATAAGAGAAGGAAATGTTCCAAACCAGTTTGGGTTCAGCCATTCAGAAAATCCCCATTCGATGTTCACTTTTTTGTGGAGTTTTTTGGCTATAATATTCGCCGTTTGCAAAGTTCTATAAAAAGGAGATGAAAAAATCACGTCAATTTTTTCATTGGACAGAAGCTGTGCTGTTTCTTCAGCTTGCTGAATGCCCTTCTCTGACAATGATATATCTTCCGGATTTTTGGCTGTTTTAAGCCAGTGCGGATCATCATGAGCTATCTTATTCCCATGCCTGACCAGAAAGACTGTATCAACCATTATTGATCCCCCTTTGCCAAATCAGTTATAAAATCTGATATGCCTTTTCGCTCCTGCTTTGCGCCATTGGCAAGAGCCAATGTCTTTTCCCAGGTTTTTTCGGTTTCATATTTGAGGAACTCATAAAGCCGGAATGATATGCAAACAGTATGCGGAAGTTATTAAAATATTTATCCAGGTCGGCTACGGATTTAATCTTATATGATCGCCACATCTCAACAATCCGGTTATACTGATCCATCCGCATTCTTCCTTTTTGCATTATTTGCCTCATTATATCACACTTTTAGTGAGCCTGGATAAAAGTTATAATAATAATCAATACATTATTTTTTTCAGGGAACCTTTCCAGTGTTTGAAAAAGTGCTTTTGGAGGAAAAACTCCTTCGTCCGTTAGATCAGGGTCGACTGTCATAAGCCTGCTCCTATAAGATATCCTAAACCTTTCAATAAACAAAAAAGCCTGGCGTCACCAGGCTTTTTACAGTACAGCATTGTATCAGTGCGGTCTGTAGAATAAACTCTTGTCTCTCTTCTGTCACATTTTAAACTTCGAAATTGTGCTTTGCAAATTCTGAGCAAGTTGAGATAAGTTCTCACTGGTTTCTGAAAGTCCTTTTATTGTCGCAGCTTGATGCAGGATTAATGAAGTTACTTCTTGGGTAGATGCAAAATTTTCTTGTGCAATTGCGGACAAACTCTCCATGGCGTTCAATATTACATTTTTCATCTCAGCCATTTTCTGTCCTAACAGATTCAATTCCGTAACTGCCTGCTGAGATCCTCTCATCGCCTCATCAATCAATTTGTATCTTTCTTCGCTTTTTATTACGCTTTCAGTCTGTTCTTTTGTGATTTGAGATACTTTTTCCATGACGCTTACTGCATTTTCTGAATTTGCCTGCAGTTCTTTAACTATTTGTTCTATAGTCTTTGTGGAACTTTTTGACTGATCTGCCAGTTTTCTCACCTCTTCAGCCACAACTGCAAAGCCTTTACCGTGTTCTCCCGCCCTGGCTGCTTCTATAGCGGCATTTAAAGCCAAAAGGTTAGTTTGCTCTACGATAGAGGCAATGATATTGCTTGCCTGGCTTATTTTTTGTGCACTTTCATTTGTTTTAATGATAACATCAGAAATGGTTTTGTTAGCTATATTGCTCTCTTCAGTGATTCTAGTCAGTTTTTCAATTTCGGAAAGACCATCCTGGACAACATCAATAACATTATGAATAGCTTGGCTGATATTGTTTGCCTTTTGAATGTCTTTATCGATAATATCTCCCAACTGCACAGCATTTGAAGCACCTGTTTCTGTATTCCGGGCTTGCTCTGACGCACCTTTTGCCATTTCTTCAACTGCTCTTGAAACCTCATCTATAGCATTTGATGATTCCTGTGATGATACGGCCATCTCCTGTGAGGTTGCGGCAAGTTGTTCAGATGAATCACGTATTGTAGTGATAATACTTCGAAAGCTTTCTTTAATGCTATGTAGTGATTGTGCCAGATCTCCCAGCTCATCACTTCGTTTTTGATCTTTTGGTAAAACTTCTATTCCAAGATTTAAAGCTGCCAGTTGTTTTGAACAAGCAGCGGCTCTTTTAATCGGTTTGGAAATATTTTGGGACAATAATAACCCGCTGATCAGGATTGCAACGGCGAATATGACCATGATGATTTCACATGTTTTTCTGAACCTGATAAGTCCGGCATGCACCGATTCTACACTGTAATCAATTCCTACAAATCCGACAACAGTCCCGTCATCTTTTTTCAACGGATAATAAGAGCTGATAAGAGTTCCCCACTTTTCATCAACGAAAATCTGGCTACTTGTAAAGGGTTCACCGCTCCATGCCTGTTCATACTCGGGTGCAGATTCTTCTCTATCGCCTATATGTGATAAATCTTCCTCGGAAGACCCATCTACTACATACATATAATCTCCTTCATCGGTTTTTCTCATGGTGTAAACGTATTTCGCACCACTTATTTCACGGACTTTAACAAGATCTTCTCTCATTCTGGCATATGAAGGAGTAGCTTCATCTTCTATGGTTCTAAGTTTTTCGAATTCATCGATATCTATCAGTTTACTTGCCTGCTTAGCTGTATTATGCGCTCTGTCAGACGCTTCTTTTATCAGCAAGGATGATGTTTGGTTGTATAGTATAAATGTAAGCAAACTGGTAAGCAACAATACGATAATCAGAAATAAAACAGTGATTCGGAAACTGATGCTCTTTCTCATGGAGAAGTTCCCTACAACATCACATCCCTCTCTGCAATTTTGTAATTCTCATGTTCCAATTTCATATCGTTACACATGCACCAAAATCATACATATTATAGCATATTTTTCTCCATGAAAACCCATAGACTTGTTTAAACCGCATAAAAATTGGATTGTCGAGCACCAGGAAATTATTCATGGTTTTTATTCACTTCTTTAGAATACCCGGAAGATCATTTTCAAAGGAAGAAGGCGGCTTTGATTTCAAAACCGCCGCTTTATCTGACTTCATCAGTGTTAATTGAAAGAAACACCTTTTAGTATAATTAAATATTGTTTTTTAACTTATATACCTAAAAACCATGTAGCAGTTGAGAAATAAATAATAAGAGCTACAGCATCAACAATAGTTGTTATTAGTGGACCTGCCATAATTGCAGGGTCTAACTTGACCTTTTTTGCTACGATAGGCAGCATTCCACCTATAATTTTTGCTAATATAATTGTAAAAAATAAGGTAATGCTAACAGTTACAGATATCATTAAGTCGATTTTTTCAAAATAATATATCCTTACAAAATTCACAGCAGACAGAGACAGTCCGACAATACAGCTTACCCGAAACTCCTTCCAGAGAACTTTTAAAACATCTTTTAGACTTATTTCCCCCAAGGCTAAACCTCTGATGACGAGTGTTGAAGACTGAGAACCAGAATTTCCTCCTGTATCCATGAGCATCGGGATAAATGAGGCAAGCACCACAACCGACTGCAACAAATCGTTAAATTTTCTTATAATGTTTCCAGTAAAGGTTGCAGAAATCATTAGGATTAAAAGCCAGACTATCCTTTGCTTTGCTAATACCAATACATTTGTCTTAAGGTATTCTTCCTCAGAAGGCTGCATAGCAGCCATTTTTTGAAAGTCCTCAGTGTTTTCCTGATCTATGATATCTATTATGTCATCTATTGTCACAATCCCCACTAACCTGCATTCATTGTCAACCACAGGCATGGAAATTAAGTCATACTTCTTGAACAAAGAAGCAATTTTTTCCTGGTCATCATGCGTGTTTACATATATTACATCCTTCTCCATGATATCTTCAATTACCGTTGAATCGTCGCTTAATATTAGTTTTCTGATTGATATGACACCTTTAAGCTTTCTGTTGTTATCCAAAATATAACAATTATCAATTGTCTCCTTATCAAACCCCGTTTCCTTTATATGCTGAAGTGCCTCTTTTACCGTCATCTCCTTTTTTAAGTCAACATACTCAATAGTCATAATGCTTCCTGCAGAATCCTCGGGATAGTTCAAGAATTGATTAATAAGTTTTCTTGTTTTCTCATCTGTATTCTTAAGAACTCTTTTAACGACATTTGACGGCATTTCTTCCAAAAAGTCAATTGCATCGTCAAAGAACAATTCATCCAGAATGTTTTTAATTTCCTTGTCAGTAACAGATTCAATGATATATCTTTGAAGATCATAGGATATATACGAAAATACTCCTGCAGCAATGTCCTTTGGCAATATCCTGAACATCACCAATAGATTCTGTTTGTCTTCTATTCCTTCAAAAAGCTGTGCGATATCTACTATGTTCATCTCAACAATGGCTTTTCTTGCTTCAGAATATTTTCTTTGCTCAATCAGGTCCAGTATCAAGTCTCCCATTTTTTCATCCCTCCTTTACCAAATCTCAATGCGTAAGTTGCGGCAATAGCTTTAAGTTTATTATTGGTTTTTTTATTGAAAAAACTGTGTGAAGGTCTAAAATTGCAGACTTGTAATCCTCAAAAAAGCAAAACAACACCCAAGTCTATTAGGTAACAACTTATAAAAAATCAATAAAAACCCAATGGTTAACACTAATATTTATTAACCCTTAAAAAACACAATGATTCAGTATAGGTATTAAATAAATAAACTTTGAAATTTGATTTCATTAAGGAAGGTTGGGGAATGACTATTAAGATTCGCATCAGAAGAAATGCATATATTGAAAAAACAGAACTTAAATTATGATTCTCACCAAACTCTTATTTGAGAAGAACAGAGTTTGACAGTATCAGTTCTATTTTCTCCATATATGCATTTCTGTCCCCAGCACGCGCTACTACTGCCAGATTCCATTCTTCTCACCTCCCGATACCTCCACACACTAATACGATTTACAGCATATATACCAAAATATATACGCAACCAATCCATATCCTTTAAGTGATCCCACCTGCAGAAGCTTATTCCATACTTTATTCTATTGCCTGTATCCATAAATGTCAACTAATTTTGTCGGGTATATTCTTTTTGCCATATCACCTACCGTATCATGATATGCCTCAGCAGCTGAATCTGTCTCTTTGCATAAAAAAATTGACCAAAGTCCTAACAAAATCTTGACAATGACCAGGTAAAAGACATCCGGAAAACGCTATATAGAAAAAACATACTGACTTTGGCCTTTTTCTTCCATATATACCTCATCACATTTAACGCGAAATACCCGCTCTATTTCCCTGCTGTTATATACAGCCTCAGGAGTATCAAATATGACTATTTCTCCCTTATCCAACAGACAAACTTTATCACAATGAGTCAGCGCAATGTTTAAGTCGTGAATTACCATGATTACTGCCTTTCCCATGTTCTTCAGCTCTTTAATAATATCCAGTATCTCAAGCTGATGATTTATATCCAGATAAGTTGTCGGCTCATCCAAAAAGATATAATCGGTATCCTGGGCTAAAACCATCGCAATATATACCTTTTGCCTTTCTCCGCCTGACAGNNNTGTCCCTGTATTTTTCAATCCCCAGTTTCCTTAAAGCATTTTCAACAACAGCTTTGTCTTCATCCTGAGGGATTCTGGAAAAGCCTAAGTAAGGAAACCTGCCATGCATTACCAGGTTATAGACAGTAATATTGGGTACATTCCTTATTTGAGGAAGAAAGGATATCTCTTTTGCCAGCTTTTTATCCGGCATATTATAGATGCTTTCCCCATCCAGCATAATATCTCCGGAGAAAGGCTTCAGCAACCTGGATGCCGTTTTTATTAAAGTAGTCTTTCCGCAGCCGTTTTTCCCGATTATACCGGTTATGCTTCCTTTCTCAAAAGATACATTTATATTTTTTATTACCTCAATGCCTTTATATCCGGCAGTTATATCCTTTAACCTAATCATTTACAACCCTCCTCTTGTGCTTAAGTAACAGATAAATAAAAAAGGGTCCTCCAAGAAATGACATGATTATCCCGACAGGAACTTCGTATGGGGCAAACAATGTACGTGCCAGTATATCGCAGAACAAAGCGAATAAGCTGCCCAGCAAAGCAGAAACGGGAACCAGCAACCTGCTGTCATAACCTATTACAAACCTGGATGCATGGGGGACTATGAGCCCTATAAAGCCCAGCAGTCCTGCAAAGCTGATTGCACTGCCTGAAAATAATGATGACAATACAATGAAAATAAAACGGTACATGGACACGTTTAATCCCAGGGACTTAGCCGTCTCATCCCCTAAAGACAGAACGTTCATGTCATAGCTAAGTATAAATAACGCTATAAATGATATAGATATCAGTATTCCAGGCAGCCTGATAACGTTCATGGTAACACCGGACAGTCCGCCAATTAAAAAACTCGTCCTGCTTATGGCGGTATCCGGCCAAATGGTAAGAATTGTGTCGGTAATGGCACCGATAAAGCTGGACACTGCAACCCCGGACAATATTATTGTGATCCTGGATGCCCCTGTTGTCTTTGCTATAAAGTACACCAGCAATGTAGCTATAAGGGCTCCGGCAAAAGCTGCTACAGGCATTAGAGTAATATATGCTGGAAACAACGCCATAATCAAAGTAGTAAATAAGCCTGCCCCTGAGTTGACGCCAATAATGCTGGGGCCTGCCAGGGCATTGTTCAGCACTGTTTGCAGTATTAAACCTGATAATGACAGGGCACAGCCTGCAAAGATTGCTGCTAATGTCCTTGGTATCCTGACATGGTTTATAATCTGAAATTCCTTCGAAATTTCATCTCCTTTAAATAAGACCGAAAATGTTTTGGACAACGGTATATTTGATGATCCAATACTTATACTTAATACCGCAAAAAACAGCAATAAAAAAGCAAGCAAAGCTATAACAGAAATGTTATAGCTTTTAGTATTCTTAATTAAAAATTTCCGGGTATATAATTTCTGCAAGATATTTATAGCTTTCACCCCATTTTACATTTGGCTTGTAGTGGAACAATTCCTTAGGAAGTATTATATATCTGTCATTTTTTACAGCAGATAAATTGCTCCATGCCGGGTTTTTTTCCATTCCGTTTTTCAATGCTTCAATAGCTTTTTCAGTGTTGCCCATTGTTGTAACAAATATGAAATCCGGGTCTTCCTCTATAATCTTCTCAATACTCAATTCTTCCAACAAAGATGGATGCTTGTCTGCAATGTTTACAGTTCCTAAGTCTTCCAGCATCCTGCAAGCAAAATTGTCATCCTTCTTAGCCTTTGCGCCGCTGGAAAAAGCACGAACAAATAATACTTCAGGCTTATCTGAACTAATATTTTCTATTTTAGACAGTATATCCTCTATATCGTTCTTTACCTT
>JAMNYG010000123.1 GCA_023622945.1 Bacillota bacterium
ACGTTCCACATGGGGAAAATCATTGTGATTGATAACAGGATAAAGAAAATTATATTAATTACATTGAATATTTTCTCTCCGGTGCTTCGTGCGTAATTACTCATAGCTAAACCACCTTATAAAAGTAATAGGACTGTTAAAAGTTATTATATGAAGCCTTCATGACCGAACAGTTTTACAACCCAGTTGGCAGTGACCATCAGAACACAGTTCACGACATTCTTGAATAACCCGACAGCGGTAGAAAAGTCGTATTGAGCGCTAAGCACACCCAGCCTGTACACGTAGGTATCGATAATATCTCCCACCTGCTGTGTCGGGGGATTCATAAGGTTAAATATCTGGTCAAATCCGGCGTTCATCATACCGCCTACGTTCAGTATCAGAAGGGTTCCTATGGCATAGGCCATTTGCGGCAGCGTGATGTAGATTATCTGCTGAAGCCTTCCTGCGCCGTCTATTACTGCCGATTCATATATTTCAACATCTATTCCTGCTATAGCCGCCAGGTATATGATGGTACCCCAGCCCGCACTCTTCCATATGTCGGATATATACACCAGGGGTCTGAAAGTGGCAGGATTTCCCAGAAACATGATTTTAGGAAGTCCGAACCTGGTTAAAAGATTATTTACTACTCCGGTGTTAAGGGAAAGAAGGTTAAATATTATTCCTGTCATAATAACCCAGGACAAGAAGTGAGGTAAATACAGTATGGATTGAACCGTCCGCTTAAACAAGGGGTTTCTTAGCTCATTAAGCAACAATGCAAGAATAATGGGCGCCGGAAACCCGAACAGAAGACGTCCGAAGCTTATTATTATGGTATTTTTCAAAGCATTCAGAAAATCAGGATTGCTGATAAGAAATTTAAAATGCTTAAGTCCCACCCATTCACTGCCCCATATTCCACCTGCGTAGGTATACTTCTTAAATGCCAGCTGCAGTCCATACATGGGTATATAAGAAAAAAGAATCGTAACTACTATCCCCGGCAATGCCAACAAATACAAGTATTTATATTTGTTGAACACGGTCCAGAAACTTTTTTTCCCGGGCGTTGTTATATCTAAACCTGCCTTGGTCTCCGCTAACTTCATACTTTTGCATTCCTCCTTTTTAGTTGGTACACGAGATGAGCAAATGAATTGTTGTCCGGGTTATCAGCCTCCCTGCGTTGAAACATTGACATGGAAATAAATTAAAGCAACATATCTCTGGATTTATTTCTTAATATCGTATATGAACCTGCACGCTCTTCATATAAACTTAAAGCTCATTATCGGTTTACTTCTTTACACGTGATAATCGGTTTGCGTTTCATATGTGACAATCGGTTTACGTATTGCATGTGACAGCCGGTTAATGTTTTACGTGTGATAAACTGTCAAAAAACCCAGAACAGAATACACTTAAAAAATCAGAAGTTCATAAAGCCTCTCATAAGCACAATACTAATTTTAGCAGCTTGACTCTGCCAGTTACATGCCCTGTATACAACATTTATCCTGTTTTTTTAACAAAAAGCCAAAAAGTAATGCTCCCCTATGGCTGTAGGCTTCTGCCTCATAACTGTCCGCCTGACTGCCATAGGGGAGCATATCGCTTTTTCAGAAGGATTTATTTGTTCAGTTCAAATAATTGAGTGTTTCTGTGTATCCTTATATTCGGATGTTTAATCACGGGCACACCAGCTTAAGCGCCAAGGTTTCTTCAAGCCCGATTTCTATGGGTACTTCCAGGTGGCCTTCCTCATTGAGGCTTCCGGGGAACTTAACTTCGTTTATTATATCTTCCAGGTAAATTTGGTCTGATGGCTGTATGCCCAGCTCTTCAAGATCTATGACCACCTTCACCTTCTTTTCTTCGGAAATGCGGCGTACGGTAAAATACATTTCCCCCGGACTGTTACCGTATCTTTCGATAAGGCAGTTTTCATTCCTGGGGTTTCTTTCGAGTATAAACTCGAACATGATATATGTGTCATAAGCTATGGTCCATGCGTGGGTGATGGGTTGCCACCCCGCAGCACCGAGTCTTGCAATGGCTTCATGGAATTTCCTGGTGATCTTCCTTCCGTCTTCAGGCCGCTCTTCCCAGAATTTTCTGGGGTTTCCCGCCCCCGATGCATAGAAAAGCGCCCTGTGCAGGCCGGCCAAACCGTAAGTCCTCCAATAAGACATGGGTTTTTGGTAGCAAAGGGTCCTTGCACGGGCCAGTTCGGCATCATCAACTTTATCGTGCCTGTCATCTAGGCTTCTTTCTATACCGGCGCAGTCCAGGAACTGACCGCAGAACAGGATCATCAGCATGTCGGTATTGGCCATTACATGCTTGCCTCTTTCATGGATTTCCCTGCTCCACATCCTGGCTGCTTCCCAATCATGGAAGCCCTTAAGCTGAACCACCTTGCCCGTACGGTAATGGAAAATGGGAGGAACCTCCATGTATTTAAAGTGTTCTTTCCTGAAATTCTGCAGATGGAATCCCGTCCAGCGGGTAAGTGAATCCCAGGAAACGCCGGGGGCTGCCAGAGCTCCGGGGTCATCCCAGAGCGCTATGTTCCTGAACTGGTATTTCTTGGCCAGATCTACCCTGTTTGGATGAGGAAGTTTGGGATCCGTGTTGAGCGGTATCTGGCTGTGCCATCCCTGAGACCAGTCATGCCACAATACTCTCATGGGACGGCCGTTCTCGTCATGAAGGAAGCAGTTTTCCGCGGCAGCAGCCACTTCCCTGGCGGGACCCGGTATCTGGTCGTTTCCGTCCAGAACCATTTCAGGTGCTGACTTTTTCCATTTTATCATTTCAAGTTCCTCTTCAAGGGAAGGCTGGCTCATGTAGCTGTGAGGCCTGGGACCGTATACCGGATATACCAGGTGCCACCATGCCCACGGTTCTCTATGCCTGAACACATAAATACCATGTTTTTTCATAAACTCCCATTGTTCGGCGGATAATTCAACGGGACCCATTGAAAACACTATTCCGCTGTCAAGGGCCATTTCTTCGTCAACTTTGCCTCCGTCGGATTTATTGACACGGAAAAGCATTCCCCAGGATCCGTGTTTGTTGGCCCGTGTAATGTACAGTTCGGGGAACAGCTTATAATAGATATCTGCAGCGGATCTGAGCTTCCATGCTGGATCATGTTTATAGATGATAAATCTGAAATCCACCCCGTCAATAAACCTGACTGCATCCCTGGTAAGACCTATGTCAAATGCGATATGAAGACCGTCACTGTCGCAATAGAGGCGAAAGATCCTTGGAGAATGAAGGGGCACAGCCATGGACAAACCGTGCTTTTTACTTATAGCGCAAAACGGATATATGGATTGCATTACGTCGCCGTCTGTGCCAAGGGCTTCAAAGTTGGCATAAGTGCTGTTGGGAGCTATCAGCCGGGATCTGTTTATGTCATCGCTCCAATACCAGCCAAGGGCATTAACGGGTAATGTATAGGTGATGATTACAGCCTTGTCATCCTCTGACAGATTCTTAATCCGGCCTGAAACATTTATATAATCGGGCATTACCTGATACTTGGCTTCCAGCTCAAGGTCCCTCTCAAGCTGCCGTCTTTCCGCTATAAAGCCTTCATTTTTCCGGATTTCTATGCTTTTTGTCCCCACTTTTCTGATCTCGGGTCCCGGTTTTACTTCCAAAACCTCAAATCCGCCCTTTGATTCGCTGAGGCCAAGCCTGTCACCGTCCACCCACAGGCCTTTTACGCTTCCCTGAGGATCCAGCTCAAGTTGCAGGCCGTTTTCCGTACAAAGCAATTCTGCAGTATCACAACAGGAATTACCGGCAGAATCAGGTAAATATTCTTTATCCATCGTACACCTCCCGCTTTGTCTTCATTAAATCGTCATCCTTTGTTAAAACTTTCATTCTTTGGGCCAATGCCCCATGTAAGCCTGTTCCTTCCTTTGGGGCTACACCTTATGCAACTCTGTTCTTCCCTTTGGGACTATACCTCATGCAAGCCTGTCCCTTCTTCTGAGACCATGCCTTATACAAGGCTGTCTTCCTTATTTTATGCCCATATGGCGCTGGTATTCTCCAAGCTGCTCAAGTGACAGGGCCAGCTTCTCGGCCATTGCTTTTATCGCTGCCAGTCCGGCATCGGCACTTACATTCTTTCTGGGTTTTACATGCAAAGTCTCCTGCAGGTAATCGTGGCCTATTTCACCCAATTTACGTGCTCTTGCAAAGGAATCGGGCTCCGGTATTACCACGGGTTCTCCGAATTCCTCTACCGCTTCCTGGACAAACCTCTCAACCTTTTTGAGGATATCCAGTTTGCCCAGATACTTAAGTCCTCCCATCATTTCACAGGCTTCATACGGATGTCTGTCGGTTCCTATGCCGTATTCCACCCATACTTTGTTTATCTCAGGATACTGTCGCTCAACCTGAGACGGATACATGGCCAGAACGGGAATCCCGGTACGTTTGAACAATCTGCTTGCCACCGAAAACACCATTTCTCTTCCTCCGCCATGGCAGTTTACCAGAAGCAGGCGTTTGAAACCCATATTCAAAATGCTCAGAGCCGTCTCTTCCAGGTAATCCCCCATGTTCCTGGAACGTATGTCTACCGTGCCCGGCCAGGTTCTAAGCCCTCCTATCCACGAAAAGGGAATCATGGGAAATACCACTCCGCCGCTGATCTTTGCCGTAATGTCGGCAAGGGCAAGTGTAATGAAGCTGTCGCATCCCAATAGCAAATGGGGGCCGTGCTGCTCAACAGAGCCAATGGGCAGTATGGCTATATCCTTTCCTTCTCCCAGGTACTGATCCAGGTCTTCAGGAAACATCTCATCTATTCTGTGTTTCATACCTTAAACCTCCTTATCGCAATCCTCTGTCAAACCTTGCGCGGGACAGGAAATATGCATATTCTCCCAGGGCCTGCAGGGTCGGAACGTTATCTTCCACCCATTTTTGTATGGCCGAGATGGCCTCGTCCACCAGAACCTTTTCCACAGGAAGTATTTCATATTCGTCTTTTTTGAAATGATAACCTATTCGGCCTATATTCCTAAGGTTTCCGAGAGAACCGCTCAATGCTGCCGGCCTGGTGTATTTCCCGTATTTCTTTGAGTTCTCCTCCAAAAGCCTTTCAAGGAGTTCATCCTTACCGCACAGCTTAAGGCAGGCAGCGGTCAGAGATGTAAAGTATGTATCCCTGTCTTTGGCTTCAGGTATCCTTATGTCATCAGGGTTTACCCAGGCTGGCGGAATGTCTTCCTGCTGGAAAAACTCATTTGCCACATAGTACAGTTCGTGAAAATAACTGACAAACACTATTCTCCTGAAACCGTTTGCAACAAGCTCCTTACATACGTCATACGCATAATCGGTCAAGACCTTTGAATCGGTGCTTACCGATCCTGCCTGCTCATGGGTATCATAAACTGTTGAGAACGGTATGACCGGAAGGCAGTATCCCTTGTTTCGCCTTGCCACTTGTTCGGCTACGGCATAAACAATATAGTTCTTTGCTGCAAGCGGCAAATGAGGTCCCAGCCTTTCCACCGAACCTATGGGAACAATAGCCAAGTCTCCTCCCTCGGAGAGATACTTTTTGCATTCCCTGGAAGATATTTCTACAATCTGGACGGTATCCAAATCCAAAACCCCCTTTTATTTTGTTTTCCTTATCTTGCTGATCCTGCAAATCTCCTTTAACTGCAGACATGGATGAAGGTTCAGGCATTGCATCACACACGACGACAGGATATTTTAAGTATAACACCAATTATCAGCTCTATCCACATATCAGTACATGCCATTCTATACATTTTCCTGTTTTTTTAATAAATTGTTATCTGGGTGTCTCCAGATGCTTCTTCCGTTTTTCTCTCCGAATGCTTTTTCGGTGTTTTCTCCCAACGCTCCTTAAGTATTTTTCTCAGAATGTTCCTCCGTATTTTCAAAACAGTTTTCCGAATGCGCCGGCAATCCTCTTCAAGGCAGTATCTTAATCATTTCATCACAGGGTCTTAATCATTTTGCCGTCTTGTTTCTTAACCCAGCACTTCTTTAACTTCTTAAACCTGCACTTTCTTAATTTCATACGGATTGCTATAATTAAGTTGACCTGTTGTGCCGAAACAGCAGTATCCCCGCACCTTAAATATGCCGGAACAACGGTCGCTTCACCGGGAAACTGGTCTAAAGGAGTGGAACCTTTATGGAATTCAGGGTAATGACCTTCAACCTCAGGGTTGATACACCGGATGACGGTGAAAATGCCTGGAAATACAGAGCCCAACGGGCAGCCGATGTCATAAGGGATGCCGACCCCAGTATCATAGGCACCCAGGAAGCCATGATCCATATGATTGAAGACCTCCAGTCACGGCTTGACGGTTATGAATGGGTGGGAGAGGGAAGGCTTGGAGGAACGGAGGGTGAATTTACAGCCTTATTTGTGAAAAAATCAGATTTCATAATAATGGATTCAGGAACATTCTGGCTGTCCGAGACTCCTCACGTACCGGGTAGCCGAAGCTGGGATTCAGCATATCCAAGAATATGCACCTGGTGCAGTTTAAGGTCGGTTAAGGATAAGGATTTTTCCCTTTTTGTATATAATGTTCATCTGGATAACATAAGCGATGAAGCCCGGGTACAGGGATTACGGCTGGTTCGTTCGGTAATCGCCGGGCACCGTCAGTCAAACAGGCTGCCTTATATCCTCCTGGGCGATTTCAACTGTAAACCCGGAGGCAGGGCAATACAGTCCCTGGCTGACGGAAATACAGAAGGCTCCGATGGCCTTTTCTTCAGGAACTCATACACAGAAGCCGGAATGAAATATGAAGAAGTGGGTCTTACATGCCATAAGTACAAGGGAGGACACCGGGGCGAACCCATTGATTACATATTCACATCCCCCGAACTTAGGGTAATTGGGGTTGAAATCGACAGAAGGACGATAAGGGGTGGTTATCCATCCGATCATTATCCTGTGATTGCAGAAATTGATTTTTTGAACTATTGTGACTTATGAAAAGTATAATGAACAATTTTATCGCAATATATTGAATTGTGTTGCTTACAGGTATATAATTAATTTGTTAACAATCATGATCGTTAGGTGAGGCTACTATACGGATATACGCTGCTGCCCTGAAACATCGAGAGATGCCAAAAGGGTTAACAGGTATTACCGAAATAAGGTTTTATCTAATGCAGCTGGAAGTTTCCTTCCTAAGCCGTATAGTGCTAAAGCTCAACGAGTGATGAAATTATCTGTTGTTTCCGTCACTCGTGGTGACGGATTTTATTTTTGTTAATTAAACCTTAATTAATGGTATTTATCTTAATCGGTGATGATTATTCCAATAAATTATTCCGATATGGAGGTGAACGGTATGGAATGTGACCCTGGCAGTAGTAATCATACGCCTTTTATAAATCTTGATATCAGTCTTTCCCGAGGGGTTATTTGCCATAACCGTTGCCTTCAGCGCATGGTTTGTGTAAGCAAATAAGCCCTCGTCAATACTAATAATGAAAGAGGGTGAATTTTATGCTTGAGATTTGGAAGACCGTTGACAACCAAATCGTCAGTACGGATACTTTTAGCGACGGCATTTGGGTCAACCTGGTTAATCCCACTGAGGAAGAAATCCTTAAAGTAAGCAATTCCCTTAACGTGGATGTCGATATTCTCAAGGCCGCACTGGACGAAGAGGAAAGAGCCAGAATAGAGGGGCACAAGGGGCAGACACTGATAATCGTTGACATACCCGTAGTTGAAAAGGAAGGTCAAACCACCGTTTACACCACCATTCCTCTGGGCATTATCCTGATAAAGCATATGATTATTACCGTGTGCCTGAGGGAAGATACTCTCATCAGGGATTTTGCAAATAATAAGGTGAAAGATTTTTATACCCAGTACAAGACAAGGTTTGTCCTCCAGATATTATACAGAAATGCAGCCAGGTACCTGCAGTATCTCAGGCACATTGACAAAATGAGCACCCGTATAGAGCATGCTCTCCACAGGTCCATGAGAAATAAAGAGCTCATACAGATGCTTACGCTGCAAAAAAGCCTTGTATACTTCTCAACTGCTTTAAAGGCAAATGAAATAGTCCTGGAAAAGCTCCTCAAGTATGAACATATAAAGAACTATCCGGAAGATGCGGAACTGCTTGAAGATGTAATAATTGAAAACAGGCAGGCCATTGAAATGGCCAACATATACAGCAGCATTCTTACCGGCACCATGGATGCCTTTGCTTCGGTAATATCAAACAACCTTAATATTGTGATGAAGTTTTTAACATCGGTAACAATTGTTATGGCCATTCCCACAATGCTGGCGAGCTTTTTTGGGATGAATGTGGACCTTCCGTTGTCGGGACCGTATTCCTTCTGGATAATAGTTGCAATTTCAGTTATAACCAGCCTGGTTGCCGGCTATGCTCTGTATAAGAAAGATATGTTCTAGCTCATTTATGTGCTGGCTTATATGTTCTGGCTCAAATTTACAAGGGTAATAGGCGTTTTCTAAATCAGCCTGTTACCTTTGTACCAGGTTTCCCAGGCTGTCGTAAAAGAATTCATCGTGCTTTCGCAATATCCCCCTGCTGTCGTAAAATTCTTCGTCTGCTTTCCTTAGTATTCCTAAGTAATCAAAATAGTCTTCACCCGGATCCCGCAAAATTCCCTCACTGTCAAAGTAACTGTCTCCGGGATTTCGCAGGTTTCCCAGTCCGTCATAAAATTTCTCCTTAAGAGAATACAAAAAACCATCTCTCCCTCGAGGATAGCAGGTATCATTAATAATCATTATAGCAAATATTATAGCACAATGCCCGGGTTTTTGCAGATAAGGCGGTGTTATTTCTTAATTTTACCTGCTTTCCATGCTGTTTAATTTTGCAATTTCTCCCGGGAATACTGTTTTACTTGCGGTTACAGTTTGGAATACACATGCTTTTAATAAACTTCAATAAAAAACAGAGAACCCTCAAAGACTAAGGATTCCCTGCCAAACCTGGCGGAGAGGGAGGGATTCGAACCCTCGGTACGGTTACCCGTACACGTGATTTCCAGTCACGCCCCTTCGGCCATCTCGGACACCTCTCCACGAAATTGCCTGCATGTTAAGATAACAATCTATTCTCGCTGTTTACTATAGTAACCATCAACACTGCCTTACCATTTTACATTAGTTAAACTGCGTTGTCAATATGGATTGATTTCCTAATTGTAGCAGGATACAGGGAAATTCCTGCCGGATACGGAAAGATTCCGGTTTTATCAGAACTTCCGCATCCGGCATGAAGTAACCGTCATTTTTAGCCTTCTCTGTTTTTTCATTCATTTATGTTTAAAGCAGTGCTAACAAGCAGAAACCATAAATTGCTGGCAAACAGTAAACTGTTAATAATAAACTGTGTATTATAAAATCAAAAATTTAAGCCAATAAATATTAAACATTAACTTCAGAGAGGAGTTTTAACACATCCCTGTTTATATCCTCTATGATTTTGGGCGATCTGTCTATATACTGAGGTCTGAGGCAGTACTGTGCAAACTTTTCCCCAAAGTCCCAGTAACGGGGAGGTGTGTTTATGAAAGGCGGCTTCTCCTTCCACCAGCAGGATGTATCCTCAAATCCATAATGCCTGTTCACAATCCTCTCCATCTGCCTCCTTACCGGCCTGCACTCGTATTCCCAGCCTTCAGACAGCATCATGAGATCAGCAATCTGCATATGGTTTCTTAATGCTTTAAGCCTTATGGAGGGCACCGGCTTATTAAGGCCAAACTCAACTCCTGGATACATAATCGCTTCGGCACCGTTGTCATGGGGTGTTACCAAGTAATCCCTGCCGAAGTTGGTGCAGTTCCATAGGCAAAAGCCGTCAACCCTCATCATGAAGCATCTTGCTGCGTTCGTAAAAAGGCCGTGAAGGGGCTTGTCCATGTGCCCGAGAAAATCCCCTCCGTAAATCCACAGTATGTTCCCTTTGCTCTTCATCACCGGGATGCTCTCCGGGAACCATGAAACCATATCGTATCCTCCGACCCAGAACTTAA
The DNA here is from genome assembly GCA_023622945.1 of Bacillota bacterium. Classification (GTDB taxonomy): domain Bacteria; phylum Bacillota; class Clostridia; order Acetivibrionales; family JAMNYG01; genus JAMNYG01. Next base: position 10,078 of record JAMNYG010000123.1, read on the forward strand.
ACCAGTCGGAATACTTGCTGTCAAAGTGGTTTCCGTAATGATTGCTGGAATCCATCCTAAGTATGAATTTGACATTCGTATGCTCATACGCGCCTTTGATTATTTCATAGAACTGGTCCACCACTTCTTCATCGTGCTCATACCATATCTCATCGACGGTATAAGGGAAAAACCTGTAAATCTTCTTGTGATTCAGGAATATTTCAAGATATGTCTGAGTCCAGCCCTTCTCTTCAAAATGCCTTATAAATTCAGCAAGTATTCTCCTGTACTCGGTGGTATATCCCTTTTGTCCCCACTTTTCATAGCTGGCCGGCCAGTTAAGGTTAAAAGGCATATAAAGAAACTCTATTGGAAATTCCCCGCGTCTTGAGCCTTTGAAAGCGCTTCCGTCCAGGTAGGGTCCAAAATGCCTGTCGAAAAGCTCCCATGATTTTACCCTGATGTTTTTACCCTGGCCTTCAAGCTCTGGGGCAAATGAAGGAACTACATGTCCCGAATGCCTGTATCCAAGGTTGTGGAAAACGCATCTGTGCTCACGGGCCATCCTGACAAATTCCTTCTCCACATCAAAGAAACTTCCGTCTTCATACCTGTTTTTGTTATTCCGAAGATGAGGAAAGGCGGGTGAAATGGAATCGGCATAATTGTTGAGGTCTGCAGTTATGCTGCTTCTGTCGGGCAGGGTGACATCGTATACTTTCAGCCTTATTCCGAAATCCTTCTGATAATTTCCCGACTTTACTCCAAGTTTGCCGAAATATTCTCCTGCCTCGGTTTCCCTGGGTATGAACAGATCAATCCATAAGGCCCCTGCCCTCTGTTCCTTGAGATAGCCCTCGTGCAGGGGGATTTTAAATTCCAGCTCGGTTTCATTTAGAGGGAACAACGCGTCGGGGACGCACTTTCCGTCAATCATATGAAACCATTCAATATAGGCGCTGTATTCGTTTTTTGAAATGGATGCGGCACCTGTGAGATCAAAAAATTCAACATCTATGCCGTCCACTTTTTTACCCATGGAATCTATGACTATCTGAAATGAAACATATTGATTCCTTGCACTTTCAAGATATATTTCGCTGTCGTACTTTACAAAGTCCTGATCATATCCTTTTTCCACCGGTTCACCCGTTATTCCGTCAATCCTGTAATAATCCTTGATAAGGAAAATATTCATGCAAACCCTCCTTGCTAGATATCGTTTCTTTCCCTCTCCCCATAAAGCAGTTCAAGCACTCCCACTATTTCATCATCGCTGTTTCTCACCGGGTAATAATAGGATGAAAGGGTTTCGGTCCTATTCATAACCTTTTTTTCGCCCGTTTCAAAAACAGCTTTTATTACCTCATTGGCCTTTATCCTTTGCCAGCCTTCCACGGGGAGCGCATTTCCCGCCACAACAGGAATGACCATGTTTTTGTTATCAGGGTGAAGTCTCCACAAAAATGCGGACAGATTAAGATCCGGATTGATCCTTTCAAGCTTCATGATGGATTTTTTGACTTCATTGAAGTTTTCAAAATCATAATCCGTATCTCCGTGCCTGTCCAGCAATATTCCTTCCAGCTTGTCGCCGTCAAGATACATAAGCCCTATCCTGGCCACATTCTCGATGTCCAGTTTTTCATAGCAGCACATCAGCCCAATTCCTCCTCATGCCAAACTTAATTAAGCATCAAACGTAATTGAGATTGCCCGTGTATACAAACGGTATGGGGAATACTGCCTTAAAAAACTCCATGAACTCATCATACCTCGTATTGCAGACGTAATCGGCATCCGACAGCTCTTCTCCGCCGAAAATAAGGTTATTGAGCTTTCCGCCGTCCGGTACGGTGAAAATGCCGTCCTTGTAAATAAAGCTGCCCCCTCTTCCCTCGTTTCTGAAAGAGAGCTCATTTACAAAACCGTTATCAAAAACTTCGCGGAAATACTGCCTGAGATTGTTCATGAAACTTTCAAAGTTAATGATCTTAATGGTGGACGGGAATTTTTTCTTTTCCAAAGCTATCCCGTTATCCCTGCAAAAGCTTATCAAGTCCTCCTGGTAAGGCATGACATATCCTCTTATGCCGTCAAATCCGTAGGCTTTCATAATTCTTTTAAGGCAGCTTATGATAATCTCTCCAGGACCTGCGCTGTCACAGATAGAAGCAGTTTCTCCGCGTACCCCTGCAACCAGCACGTAAGCCTTAAGCAATCCGTTCTTCCTTATCAGGAGGGTCTTCTTTACGGTGTCCTTTATATAATCGAATTTTTTTGATTTAAGCATTATCCTGAAAAGGTTGTAGGGTCTTATATACCTTACGCTTTCAGCCCTGTACAGCCTGACCAGTTCATCAAAAGCTTCATCCCTGAATTCTTCTACGGTAAATTCTTCCCCGGTAAAATTGCCTCTTTTTATTTCCGTGTCTTCTTTTACGGTATAGTAATAAACAACTCCTGTATGCAGGCATCCGGCATCCCAGTACAGGCGCCTGCTTCCTGAAACGCTGAGGACGTCCGTTCCCTTCTTGTACATATTGTCGATACAGTCTTTCAGCAACAGCGTTGCATAGCCTCTTCCCCTGTACTCCGGAAGGGTGCCTACGCCTCCCAGCATGGCTATGTTTATTGTGCTGCTGAAAATAGACACTTTCGAAGGAAGATAATTTATGTTGGCTACCGGTTTTCCGTCAACAGCTATTACCCGTATGTTTTCAATATTCTCCTCAGAGTAAAGGTCGGGAAACTCCTGAAACATGGTTTTTGGATATCCTTCGCCGCGGAACACGGTATTTGCCAGTTCTTCAACCAAAGGCAGCTCCTCTATTCTGGCTGCTCTCGGTCCATCCATACTACTTCCCCCTTTGCATGTAGATATTTTTCGGAATACCTGTATATTCCCCATATGTTAAATATTTGGATGTCTTAAACATTTGGATATTTTCAAACAAATACCTGCATATTTTTCATTTTATTATGGCACATATACCATGGTGTTGTCAGCATATGATGTCCAACACACATTACATGCCGCTTCATCATATTCCGATGCCGGTATCAGCTGCTGATACCGGCATCCAGACCATCCATTCTGCCTGGCCGCAAAACATGTGTCAGGCTTGATCAAACAACCATCAGACCAACCTGATCTCCTTGATATAGATATTCTTTCCTTCATTTCTGTTTTTAACATGTATGCCCTTTATTGTTTTGTCCGGACAGGGATTGGCGATTATGAACTTATACCATGTGTAGCCGTCTATTTTCATGGGACGGCTGGTGGATGCGGCCTCAAAGAGACGGTTGTCGAACTTGTATGCATCCAGTCTTTCGTTTTCCTTCCTTTCCCAATCCAGGTTCATGCTTGAAATGTTCCAGCCATATATGATGGGAATCTCTTCCTTCGTACCGTCGTCATATTCCAGGACATAATGCCCTATGATATACTTGTCGGCTTCTATATACACTCCGTCAACAAACTGTACATACTTGAACTCGTTGTCCGTGGTATGAGTTATTTCGATATATGCAGGTTTGCCCACATTTTTGTTCTCAGCTCCCTGCTGCATCAAACCCCTGTATTTGTACCAGTAAAGCTCATTAAATACAAGCTCTCTGGTTTCCTCATACATTGAGTCCTTGTAGTCTTTATTCCAGAACATTATCTGATTATACAGCATGTTGAACATGATGCCGTTTCTCTGCAGGTTTTCTTCCTTCAATGTACTCCAGTTCGAAACAATTCCGCCCTTTACACCTTTACCCAGCCGGTTATTTCTGTCTATAAGCTCAGAACCCCGGAAGTTTCCGTAGGTAACCTCAAAGCCTCTCTTTAGGAACTCTTCCTCAAGCTTACCGTCGATGGACCAGTACCAGTGCAATATTTCCACATCTCTGGGTATCAGGTCAATAGATTTGTACGTAGCAGGAATAACGCCCCAGAATTCATCATTGGGATCATAGTTTTTATACATGGGCCTTTCGGCTCCACCACAAGGCACTCCCTGTTTGTTAAAAGCATTAAGCAGTTTATCTCCCCATATCATGGTCTTAATGCCGTGACCTGCCAGGAAGTCATGTATTTTTATTATATCCCCCGCAAACAGCTCCTCTGCCTTCTTATCTTTGCACCTGTCGCATATGCCTATGGAATAGTATTCATCATGGCCTATATTCATGATGGTCGGCTCAAATACGTCTATGATCTCTTCCATGACCTCAAACAACAGCTTATATGAGTCCGGGTTGGAAGGACAATATGTGTCCGGGTACGGGTCGTTCTGCCTTTCGGCCAGCTCATGATGCCTGATCAAAAGGTAATCGCAATGGCTGAGGCAAGGTACTTCCGGTATCACATTCATGAACCTCTCCTTGCAGTATTCAACAAGTTCCCTAACCTCTTCCTGAGTAAGGTAGCTGCCGCCACCGTTTTCGGAATGTATTGAATTCTTGCGCCATTTGAAGGTGTGCTCCTGTATTTCGGTAGTCTTTCCGGAATACTCATACATTTCCTTACAATACTCTACCCATCCTTCATTGATTTCAGGGTGCCTTTTATACTCCATGGCACCTCCCACTTCTATCATGATGGTATTGCCCTTGTAGAAGGTCACCATGTCAACAAATTCCTTAAAATAGTCCATGCATTCTCTTGAAGGCAGGTAAACCTTAACCCCTCTTACAGGACAAAGCGGATAGTCATAAGCCAGCAGACGGTCAACCCTTTGGTTTTCAGCCAGCTGTATAAGGGTTGTGAGACCGTAATAAAGGCCGTTTGGAGAATCCGAATAAATGGTGATTTCGTCCTGTACATCTACAACAAAGCCTTCCCTGTTTTCCACGTACTCCACGGACAGTTCACTTGACACCCTGTCCTTTACACACTGGGGAACAGGCGATACCAGGTATATGTCTTTGAAGCACAGGCTTTCATCATAGTCCTCTTTCAGAAAATTCTTTAAGGTCTGTTCCATTGCAGCCGTCCCGTTATGCAGCCTTACAGATGCAGGAATGTACTTGCCTTCACCGTATTTCTTACAATACTGGGGTTTGATATAAGACATTGTGTGACCTCCTTTTTAATAGTTATTTATCTAGAAAATGGCGGGCTTCAACGTCCATGCCTGAAGCTTGGCCATTTTAATGATGTTCGGGACCTTTAAATCGGCAGGGAATATTATCCACTTATTGCCCCAGCTTTCTTCCTCGTTTACGTGAGACTGAGACCTCAGGTTCCCCTTTGAAATGTTTACACTGTCTTCATCCGACAACCCTTCCCTTATCACCTTTGCCAGAGTGCACGCCATATCCGCAGGGTTAATTTTTATTCCACCCGCTTCAAAATAGTCAGGAAGCATCATAAAGTCGAACACCTTCGGAAATTCACGGCTTATTGCATTCTTTAATTCCGAAACCCTGACCTGCCCGTAACTGTCGGTCTGTATGTCATTTTCGGGTCCATACATGAAATCCGGTTCAAGTTCTTTGCCCAAAAGGTATTTGCAGAAAAGAGAGAACTGGTCTGCAGCAGATAATGTTCTGCCCTTATATTCCACAAAGTACAGGCTGTCATTTACCCGAGATGCAAGAGCCTTTATGTCTTCGGCATTCAATGGATCTTTTGACTGGTTTTCATATTTTAGCACCTGGGAGGCGGTGATAAACTCAGTATTACCCTGGGATAATATGTAGTCAACAAACTGTCCCAGCTGCTCTATGTAAAATTCCATTTCTCCTTCCGGACGCAAAGTAGCGCCCTTCCATTCGCTGCGCGGTGTATTTATACCTCTTTTGAAATTCACCCCGTCCCAGAATTCTGTGCATGAGAATTCGCAGGGATGGTAATAGATGCTGACAAAGGCTGTTTTTGCAGGAGGCATTCCCTTTATGAGTTCCTGGTACTCTTCTTTTGCTTTATCAAGGCCATCCCTGGTGAGCGCCATTCTCATAATGCCATGAAGTGCAGTCAGGTTTAAAAGCCCTCCATACCAGAAAGGCTTACCGTCAACGGTCACCACATCATGTACATCCAGATAGCATGGTATCCCCCATTTTTTCAGCACGGGAAATGCCTGGGGTCCCCATGATGCACCGGCCTGTCCGTAACAGTAGGAATGTTGTCCGGTTATATCCGTAACATCCTTAAACCCCTGTCCCTCGCGTTTTTCAAATTCATAAGCACCGTCTTTGAATCCGAAATTCTCAAGATACTCAGTTACAGTAGGGTGAAAGCTGTGCATGTCTGTATGGAAACCCACCTCATGTCCTGAAAGCAGGGAGAGTATGTCAGTCCTGCCCCTGTCCCTCAGTACGCGGGCTTTTTCACCTACCATTTTGAATGTAGCCCTGACTCCTCTTTTGTCAAGCATGGTCATCAGCTTAAGGAATGCATCATCTGCCTCAGGGGTTATGTAGTCTTCAGTGTCAAACCAAAGCAAAACTTTTATATCCAAATTCAACACCCTTTCTTTGCTTATTGCATGCAACCGATTTTTATCCCTGGCTGAAATACATTATTTAAGGATGTGCTTTTATTCGTGCGCTTATCTGGTTTCACCATACACGCTTGCCTGATTTCGTCATGCACGCTTACCTAATTATAATCATAAAATGCCATGAAGATTAATGTCTTTAATAATGAATTTATTGAATTATTCTAACATAATAAACCCTGTTTCGGTGCCTCCGGTTCTTTTTCCTTCAAAACCTGAATCAACGGGCTTCAAATAAACCGGTTCAACCCGGCAGCGAAAATAAAAGCTTTAAGATTGTAACAACTTCACATAAGGGAGAATAGTATATTACTATCCGAGCATAAGGAGGTAATGCAAAAAATCATTACTGCCCTGTTCTCAGAAAACCAATCAGTTCAATCCATCATTAAGGCCTGGTCGTCATCAGTGCATCAACTTTTGAAAGGAGGGTAAAGTATGAGCAAAGGCCATGGATTTTTCGGCAACAACAGTGAAATACTTTTCTTCATCCTGGTATTCCTTCTCCTGTTCTTTAATGGGCGTGTATTCGTTCGTGAAGACTAGCATCAATTAAAAAAATAACGGTACCTAATAGACAAAACCTGCGGAGTTAAACATAAAGAGCGCTTCTGTAAGCGCTCTTTATGTTTTTTACTCCCTGCCTGACATCATCTGGCGATTGTGTTTTACATCATTTACAGATTGTCAACCTTGATCCATTGTCTTTCTGCAATTGATAAATCCACTGCTTCTATGATCTGGCAGCATTTCACACCATCATTGAAATCCGGCACAGGTTGCCTGTCTTTGGCTATCGCTTCTACAAACTCATACATTTCGTGTACAAAGGTGTGTTCATAGCCGATTACATGACCTGCCGGCCACCATGCTCCTGCATAGGGATGAACAGGTTCTGTAACCTGGATGGTCCTGAAACCTTGCGTTCCCGCTTCATCTTCCGAAGAGAAGAACTGCAGCTCGTTCATGCGCTCGAATTCAAACTTCAGGCTGCCCTTGCTTCCGTTGATTTCAAATGACATCCCGTTCTTATGCCCGTTGGCAAACCTTGTTGCCTCAAAGGAACCCAACGCACCGTTTTTGAACTCGGCAAGGAACAAAGTAGCATCATCCACGGTTACCTGGCCTTTTGCAGCACCGGTTTGGGATGTAGCGCTCAATCCTGTCATTTTTTCGACTATGGGCCTTTCCTTGATAAAAGTCTTGTTCATGCCAATAACACTATCAAATTCTCCTACCAGGAAACGTGCAATGTCTATTACATGAGCACCGAGGTCTCCAAGGGATCCTGAGCCGGCAATCTTTTTATCCAGCCTCCATACCAGCGGAAAATCAGGATCAATTATCCAGTCCTGCAGGTATAGAGCTCGGAAATGATATATTTTGCCAATCTTGCCTTCGTCAATCAGCTTTTTGGCCAGCTGAACCGCAGGCACAAACCTGTAGTTGAATCCAATCTGATGCTTTACTCCGTTTTTCTCAGCAGCAGCAAGCATCTCCCTTGCATCTTTGAGATTTAAAGCAAGGGGCTTTTCACAGAATATGTGCTTCTTGGACTCGGCTGCCGCTATGGCAATTTCCTTGTGAACATTGCTTGGAGCAGCAATATCCACCATATCTATGTCGCTGCGTGTGACCAGCTTTTCCCAGGAAGTTTCATAACCTTCCCAGCCGAATTTTTCAGCCGACTCCCTAACCCAGGCTTCATCCCTGCCGCAGATTGCCTTCATGCAAACCTTCATGCTTGGACTGAAAAACATCCCAAGCTTCCTGAATGCATTGCTGTGAGCCTTGCCCATGAACTTGTATCCTACAAGTCCGACATTCAACGTTTCCATCACAATACCCCCTTTAAGGTCAAGCCCACCACATTTCACCTTTGCTCTCAAAAATCAAAACTTCTTTCAGGAAAGCTATGGCTTTCTTAAGACCTTCGCTGGCAGACATCAGGCTGTCTTCATGCTCTATGCTCAAAACATCATCATAGCCCACCATTCTCAGGTTGCTGACAATATCCTTCCACTGCTGATAAGCATGTCCGTAACCTACTGTGCGGAATATCCACGAACGGTTGATTTCATCCCCGTAGTGCTTGGTATCCAGCACACCGTTTACTGCCGTGTTCATCTCATCTATCTTCGTATCCTTTGCATGGAAGAAGTGGATGGCCGGTCCCAGTTTCCTTATGGCAGCGACGGGGTCTATTCCCTGCCAGAACAGGTGGCTGGGATCAAGGTTGGCTCCTATGGTATCTCCCACGGCAGCCCTCAATTTAAGAAGAGTTTCGGGATTATATACGCAAAAACCGGGATGCATTTCAAGAGCTATCTTTGTCACGCCATGGTCAGATGCAAACTTAACGGTCTTCTCCCAGTAGGGAATAAGCACTTCATTCCACTGGTAATCAAGGATTTTCAGGAAATCATCCGGCCACGGACAAGTGACCCAGTTAGGATATTTTGCTCCGGGGGAATCTCCAGGGCATCCTGAGAAGGTGACCACCCTGTTTATACCCAACTTTTCCGCAAGCAGTACGGTATTCACAAAATCCTTGTGGAAGCTTTCGGCAATTTCCTTCTGGGGATGTACAGGATTGCCATGGCAACTGAGTGCGCTTATCTCCATTCCATACTTGGCCACCAAATCCTTTAGCTGGGTTATCTTTGAGGGATTCTCCAGGAGTTCCTCAGGGTTGACATGGGCTTTCCCAGGATAGCCTCCGGCCCCCAGTTCCACTGCCTGTACGCCGCATTCCGAAAGGTATTTCAGCGCATCCTCAAGGCTTCTGTCGCTCAATAAAACAGCAAAAACTCCTAACTTCATTATATCGCCTCCCGATAAATTATCTGTTTCTATTATATACCAACCGATAATCAAGGGTAAAGGGTGGAGAGTTCAACTTTTTTACCTTCTTTCGAGCTTTTCAGCGCTCCGAAAACCATGGCCATGCTTTTTATATTGTCGGTACAGTCGGTTTCCGCCTTTCTTCCCTCAAGGAGGGCGGAAAACATTTCATCAAGGCACCCGTAATGTCCTTCCCTTCCCGTCCATGTGACGGGAGCTTCTATCCTTTCCGTCCTGTTTCCCTGGTCCGGTATCACAGTTTCAGCATACGGAGCATTTGTTCCGTCCCATATGGCAGTACCCTTGCTCCCTGTTATACGCCAGAAGGACTCCCATGATGTATTGCATCCTATGGCACACCAGGAGCCCCTGTAACAAAAGACCGATCCGTCCGAAAATTCAAAAATACACACTGCACATGCGTCTCCCCTGTACCAGGAACCTGCAGGATTGAACTCATGGCAGTATACCGATACCGGATCGGAATTCATGATAAATCTCGCCTGGTCAAATGTATGTATGGCCATATCCAGTATGAGAGGGCTGTCCATGATTTCCCTGAATCCTCCGAAATGAGGACCCAGGAAAAAATCGGCGCAAATAAACCCCGGCTGCCCTATTGCACCTGATTCCAGCAATGCCCTTAAAGCCCGTATATTCTTAAGATATCTCCTGTTTTGCATGACCGAGTAAGTCTTTCCCGTTTTGCCCGCAACCTGTACCATTTCACGGGCTTCTTCCATGGATGAAGCCATGGGTTTTTCGCCAAATACATCGCATCCCATTTCAAGGGCTGTGGTAACTACTTTTTTGTGGCTTTCGGGTACCGTAACATCAAATACCAGGTTTGCTCCGGTAGCCCGAATGGCTTCCGAAACATCCGAAAAAACCGGGCATGCAAGTCCGAACTGGTTTAACCTGATGGCGGCATTTTCCCTGTTTATGTCCACAAGGGCTACTATTTCGGTATCTTCCCTGGATAATGCATATTCAATCCACGTTCGTGACATGCTCCCGCATCCTGCAACCACTACCCTGAATTTTTTCACTGAAATCCCCCCTCATGGCGTTATTGCCTGATTCAGGCCAAAAAAGCAATTCTCCGGGTTAAAAAGATGTAATTTATAAAAAGATATAACCTATAAACAGAAAGGACGGCTCACGCCGTCCTTTAAATTCCCCATTTTACCACCTGTTATTCTGCATTCTTCCTCCAGTTCTGCCCGTTGAGCCCGTATTGTTTCTTCTCTGATTCTTTCTTGCCCTCCTGCACTCGGGGCATCTTTGAGGCTCATTTTCAAAACCTTTTTCCCTGTAAAAGGCCTGCTCACCTTCGCTGAAAATGAACTCCGTTCTGCAATCTTTACATACCAGTATCTTGTCCGGCATTACAACTTACCTCCTAAAAATTTGGAGATTTAATTAATTTCCGACACTTAACTCCAAATAATCAGGAGGTCAAGGTCTGAAATCCATTAAATCTTTCCTTTTATGTTTAAAGCAATTATAACACAGGCAGAATATACATTCAAGCAAATAATTCAATTTATTACACCTAATGCATAATATTTCCTGAATGAAAGAAACCCCCTTGCACTCTCAGAGCCCTGCCAGCAAGGTAGCGTTCCACCCGCTTGAGGAAAGCTTATTGTTGATAACATAAAAAGGATGTTCATACCTGAATTTTGCAAATTCACTATCCCTTGCATTTTCATCAGCCCATATGCGTATGGTTCCGTCAGGTTGGAAACAAAGGATCTGTTCTCCGGGGTGATCGGTAAAATGTGAAGCCATGGCTACGGTTCCATCCATTTCACCCAGTATTTTGCCTGTGCGGTCAAACAGTTTTCCATCACCCACAAACTCATGAATTCCGTCTCCGTTAATATCCACCGGCCTTGTACCGTATGTGCTGAAGGGTAGCGTAAGTTCCTCTCCTGTCAGTGCATCAAATACGTATTCCTTTCGTCCGTAATGAAATCTGCCATCAGGTCCGCAGGTCTTATGGTCTATGCTTATGGACATGGCCACATGTCTTCCGCCTTCTCCTATCCTCGCAACCCAGCTCATGTCCATGTGTCCCCTGTCTATCTTCCCCCATACTCTCTCTCCCCTGTCATTGTAAAGGTTAACCCTGGGGGAAGATTCGAAATCAGATTCCCGGGCAGTATAAATGAACCATCTTCCGCTGTCCCGGTCAAATACCGGCTGAATTGCATCGGAATGGCCTTTGTAGGAGTCTCTGTCGGCGCAGAAAAGTTCTCTGCCCTTGTCCAGTTCTATGCATCTTTCTCCCCACATCAGTTCATCGATGCCATCGTGGTTGATATCCACCACAGGACACATGTGGCTGCCCCTTGCGCCCGGCTGATCCTTAAGGATTTCTATGCTCCAGCGCGGAACCATTCCCGGATTCCATGCCTGAAGAAACATATCCCCATATGTGCCCTGGGCACAGACCAGAACAGGTTGTCCCTTAACATATCCTCCCATTATAAAATTTCTGTAGGCATGACTTATAACCTGTCTCCCTCCGTAATTAGGCCATTGCCACTGCCCGGTCGTCTGACCGCTGAGGGCATCAATCCTCTCAAGGCGGTAACCGCTGAGACCCAGGGGATGTTTTACATTAACGTTGTTTACATACCATATTTCATCCACTCCATCCCCGTCCAAATCGAAAGGAAGCACAGGGCAGAACCACATTCCGGGTACTACACCCTTTCCAAGATCCCTTTTCCAGATAATGTTTCCTTTCACATCAAATAAAACCATTTTCAGCGTATCGGTGGGAAAAAAGAACATTTCATGGTAAGGATCCACATCAAAATCAGCGCAGTATGTAGCTATTATCGCTTTTTCATGGTCCTTTCCAAGGCATACCGGGGCGGCTCTCAGTTGTCCTATTGGCTGACCGAGTGACAGCTCCAGCAGCACCTTAGGGTTTATTTCGCTTGACTGGTTTGGTTCACGGCACACAACACAATCCCCCCTGTAATAAAAGCTTTTGTTTGATTTATTAATTAATTATAAAAAACAACTTGTTAATAATTATAAAAACAACTTGTTTTTCATTATTATAATGCATACGGTTTTATTTGTGTTTATTATAATGCAT
>JAMNYG010000118.1 GCA_023622945.1 Bacillota bacterium
GCTCTTACCCCCATCGGATAACTTGAATAAAGTAGAGCCCCTTCCCTCTTTACAGTTCTGTTGTCTGTATTATCATCAGTACTATGGGCTCCTCCGACTCCCTCTTTGCAAGTCCGCAATTTCACTTCATCAGATTATATGCGACTTCTTTACAGCTTACACTGTGCAAAGTAGGGTCTCTCCAGTTCCGGACCACACTTTCAATACATACCGCTTCCTTTACACCGGGGGATTCTTCGATGGTGCAATCCAAGTTCTTCCCATCTTCCATGGTCTTCGCCCAGTTTTACAAGGCTCGACTTCCCCTTTCAACTCTGTATACCAGAGACCTTTTTTGACGATGCGGCAGAATTCACTTAATGTTACGGTCTGCATTTTCGCTCGCCCTGCTGTTTAGGCAGGTACTTTATCCTCCCGCTCAGCACCCCACATTACTGTGACGCACCGGGATTAGCTAACGGGCTTCCTGGCAATTACCCGTGCCGGACTTTCACCGGCAAGTGTGGTCCAGCTTCGCTGGACGCACGTCATTATAAAAGGACTGCCAATCTGACAGTCCTTTTTTTATTCTTGGTGGAGGCGAGGGGACATGCCGTTCCAGTGTTTCCACTGGCACTGACTATGTCTTGAACTCAAAAGTCAGGAAACATGTCATGCTGACATTCATGTTTTTGCTTATCTTGAGGGTGCTCCTTCCTTTTGAGTTCCCTGGCGTATTATGAAAGCCGTAATTTAAGAGGTAAATACTATGGAGTAAATCTTGTCAACTCCATCAGTACTCAGTCCTCTTGCTTGGAAACATTCTCCAAATAGGCTTTCATCCTAGTGCAACATATCCATGCGGACTTAGTTGCCTATGAGTCGATACAAGGCTGTTGGGTTTCCCCACATACCTCTCGGCGTTGCCGTCGTCGTTATATCAGATATATCCGATATAACCGTTACGGTTCCACCGATAAAGCCAGGTTTTCACTTGCCGGTCGCCCGGCAAGGCGATTCTTTATGAGTCGAACCCCTGTCCGAAACTGTATCCTCTAGTGCTTCTACGGGTGTATCCCTTATTTTGCATCTCGCTTCATCAGTCGCCTAAGGGCAGGCTACTGAATCCGCCAGCCTTTAAAATCCGCTCCGGCTCAAGGCTACCACCGGAGTAGTGCTAAGGTTTAACCTTCCCACCTAAAAGGGCTGACTTGTCGGCGCCCGGACCCCCAGGTGCAGCAACCTGGGCCGGACGTTCGCAGCGCTATTAAGCTGCGAAAGCTAATGAATTTTCTTCGTTAGCGTTTATTTTTATACTCTCGTTTTTTAAAGAGGCCAACGAGAATCCTCTACCCGCTACACTAGCCTCAACAATCCCGTCGAAACCAGTACGCCCCCATATATAAACTTTTCAATTTTCAATCTTCAGCATGTTTCATCTGTCCTGTTGCTGTTTAACTGCTTTTGTAAATTGCTGCTTAACTGCTTTTTATAAATAAATATATGTTACTACAAGATTAAATATATGCTGCTTTACCTAAGATGTTCCTTGAGCCTTCTTGCGATCTCCCGCTTGGCATCACGCTCAGCCATGTCTGCCCTTCTGTCATAGAGCTTCTTGCCTCGTGCAATTCCTAACTCCAGCTTAGCTTTACCCCTTTTGAAGTAAATCCTCAAGGGAACCAATGTCATGCCTTTTTGCTGTGTATAACCTATGAGCTTATTTATCTCATATTTATGAAGCAAAAGCTTTCTGTCTCTCATAGGATCTTTGTTAAATATGTTCCCTTGCTCATATGGACTTATATGCATCCCTTTTACAAAAACCTCTCCGTTTTCTACGGTTGCATAACTGTCCGACAAATTGACTTTACCCTGCCTTACGGACTTTACTTCAGTACCGCTCAGAACTATACCTGCCTCCAGGGTCTGTTCAATGAAAAAGTCATGTCTTGCTTTTCTGTTTTGCGCTACTACCTTTATCTCATCTCTGGTCATCTTAATCCACTTTCGTTACCATTGTACCGGACTATTATGCCGACAAAAATTCCCTTCAAAACGAAGGGATATTGGCAAACAGTCATATTAACAGCAATATCATTATACCATATATTCTTTAAGTGTCAATATACAAAAAAATTCATTTTATGTCAAATATTCATGTTTCAGATTCTCAGTGTTTCCTCTTACAGTTTGTGGTCAGTCAAATTCTTACCTCTTACAACATATTTCGTATATGGTATCTAGGACTTTAGTCCTATTTAATAGGTACCTTGTCCTATATGAATAAGTAGTAATTAACTATTGTCATGTTTTTACAGCTATTATACTATATAGATGCATGGGAACTATAAGATTCAGTTCAACTCCCCACCTACACCCCTCCCGGCCTTTTAAGGCCGGGAATTCTTGTCTCAATAAACTGACATTGCTTTTTTCAAATTTTCGACAACTTCATACGGAACCTGCAGGTTACCATGTCCTTTCCCCAAAGCAATAGTTGGTTTGAAGCTTCCATGAAAATCACTTCCTCCGGTAGCCACAAGGTTGTATTTTGATGCAATCTCTAGGAGAATTTTGGTATCCTCCTCGGAATTCTCCACATAATACGCCTCGATCCCCTTAAGGCCGACAAGTGCCAGGTTGGAAACAAGCTCATCCAGTTCGTCTGTACCAAGGTGAAGAAATATCGGATGTGCCAAAACAGGAACGCCTCCGGCATTTAATATTGCCTCTATCCCTTGTTGGGGGGTTAGTTTTTCTTTTTTAAAATAAGCAGGTCGTCCTTGCAGCAAATATTTCTCAAAGGCCTCATTCGTATTTTTCACATAACCTTTTTTTGCAAGAACTTTTGCTATATGAAGTCTTCCCACAACTTCACCGGAAGCCTCTTTCAGTACTTCCCCAAGGGTTATGTCAAAACCCATTTCATTCAGCTTTGAGATTATTTTGGGATTGCGTTCATTTCTGATCTCTCTAAGCCTTTCCAGCACATTTACAATTCCTTTATACGCTTTACCGGGAAAATATCCCAGGATATGCATCTCGGTTTTGAAATCCACGCTTATTTCCACGCCGGCAATTACTTCAACGCCATTTCTTTCCCCTGCAATTAGCGCTTCCTCAAGGCCATCCACCGTATCATGATCTGTGACGGACACAGCAGCAAGTCCAACATCGCGTGCCAGTTCCACAAGTTCGGATGGTGTCAGGCTGCCGTCAGAAGCGGTAGTATGGGTGTGCAAGTCTGCATATTTGTTCATATGGTCCTCTCCATGTCAAACTTAGTATCAGCGATTATTTTTATTTATTATACCTCCGTGTATAGCCTCTTAAAATAATTTAAACAAAATTAACACAGCAATATATTTCCCGTATAATACCAATTATGTAAATTTAATGTTATAATGTTATGTAACTCTATGACAGTATTATAACCCTTTTATTACTTTATGTAACCCTATAATAATGCAGTAATACTATGAATGGGAGGAAATCATAGTGAAGCAAAACAAATCCTGCAGGACCTGTCTTAAGGGAATCCCCCTTTCTATAAATGATGATATTCTTTGCTACAAAAAAGGCGTCGTATCAAGCGATTATGTATGCTCAAAGTATAAACCAAACTATTTTGCCAAACAGACAAGGCAAGACGGAAACAAATGCATAGACTGCATTAACTTTATCCTGGATGACCAAATATCCGGACAGTCTTCCACCATCGGGTTATGCCAGCTTTTTTCGGTAAGGACTTTTGACGGGACCCGGAAAAATGCCTGTTCAAAATTCGTAAAAAAGGAGCAGCGAGAAGTTTCATAAAAAAATATAAGGCTGAATATAATTTTATCCGATAAACAATTAAGAAGATATTTCTTAGTAAACGCTATATACTCTTTGCAATAAACATTGTATGCTTAATAAAGGTTTTTTCACAGCATTATACATTTAAAAAACATTTTGCGTAACGTTTGTTTAAGGCATGGGAAATTGGGTAAATTCAACACGAGGTGAAAGTGATGACCTTGAAGGTTTCCGATATATTCAGGCAGAAGCTGAGCGAGATTCAGAGCAGGGTTCCGTTAAAAATGAACATAAAAACAGATGAGATACCTTTTTTGCAATATCTGAACAACTCTGCAAATACTTCATCGGTTGACGAAGGTGAAAATCCGTCAGCTTACACCATGGAAAAACCCATTGACAGCAACGTTGCGGAGAACATCAGAAGAGCTGAAGAATCACGGGCCAAAAGCACGGCATATATACCGTCTGATAAAGAAGAGCTTATGAAGATGATAGACAAAAGCATTGAGATTGCTTCTGAAAAATACGGTATTGATCCTCTGCTTATTAGGGCCGTGATAAAACAGGAATCAGGATTCAACCCTTATTCCCTGTCCCATGCAGGTGCACAGGGGCTAATGCAGTTAATGCCGGGTACTGCCGATGCCCTGGGAGTAAAAGACCCATGGGATATCTTTCAGAATATAGACGGAGGCACAAGATACTTAAAAGAACAACTGGAGAATTTCAACGGAAACCTTCGCCTTGCCCTTGCGGCATATAACGCCGGACCTGCGAGCGTCATAAAATACGGAGGCATACCCCCCTATTACGAAACACGAAACTACGTTGTAAGGGTAATGGAATACTATAATCAATACAGAGCAAAAGGAATAGATAGTGTCAACTTTTTGTAGGATTTTTCAGAACAAATCTTCTTTGGTAAAGCCTAAAACTAAATTAATTCAGCATGTTGGATGCAACGAAGAATCCTATATACCGGCGTTAC
>JAMNYG010000182.1 GCA_023622945.1 Bacillota bacterium
TTTCCAGGTTATCACAAAGCGTTAAAGGTTATAACAGGTTTTCAAGTTCATTCAACGATTGTTCGAATACGGACATTGCATCCTCAACAGGCTTCGGAGTGGAAAGGTCAACTCCAGCCTTTTTCAGGAGATTTAACGGGTAATCGGAACACCCGCTGCTTAAAAATTCTATATAACGGTCAACGGCAGGCTTTCCTTCTTCAAGTATCTGCTTGGTAATGGACGTAGCGGCCGAAAAGCCTGTAGCGTATTTGTACACGTAGAAGCTGGAATAGAAATGGGGAATCCTTGCCCATTCCATTTCAATGCCTGGATCTAAAACCACATCGTTTCCGAAATATTTCTGATTCAGCTCTTTATATATGTTACAGAGGGACTGTGCAGTCAAAGGTTCGCCCTGTTCTGCCTTTGAATGGATTATCTTTTCAAACTCTGCAAACATAACCTGCCTGAATACCGTGCCCCTGAACTCCTCCAGGTAATGGTTCAGCAGGTATGCCTTTTCCTTTTTGTCTGCAGTATTGGCCAGAAGGTAATTCATGAGCAGGTTTTCATTTACCGTTGAAGCCACCTCGGCTACAAATATGCGGTAGTGTGAATAGACATACGGCTGGGTCTTGTTTGTATAGAATGAGTGCAATGCGTGACCCATTTCATGGGCTATGGTGAATACATCATTTACTGTCCCCTGGTAATTGAGCAGCACATAAGGATGGGTTTTGTAAGCACCCCAGGAGTACGCACCGCTGGTTTTGCCTTCATTTTCATAAACGTCTATCCATCCTGATGTAAAGCCTTCTTCAAGATATTTAAGATATTCAGGTCCTAAAGGCTCTAGGCCTTTTCTTACCATATCCAGCGCTTCTTCGTAGGAGATGTTTTTTTTCGATTCCTGCACCAAAGGTACATAAAGGTCGTACATGTGCAGTTCGTCCAGCTTTAATGCCTTTTTTCTGAGCTTCAGGTACCTCTGAAGAAGAGGAAGGTTTTTATTGACCACATCTATCAGGTTATCATAGACGTCAACTGAAATATTGTCGGAATCAAGGGAATATTCCAGGCTGGAATTATATTTTCTTACCGTTGAGAAGAATCTGTTTCTCTTGACATTGCTGCTAAGCATGGTGGCAAGGGTATTTTTGTATTTGCCATAGGTATCATAAAGGGCGTTAAACGCATCCTTACGCACCCTCCTGTCGGTGCTTTCGAGGAAGGATATATACCTGCCCTTTGTAAGCTCCACATCATTGCCGTTTTCATCTTTGATGAAGGGGAATTTCAAATCTGCATTGTTGAATATGGTGAATATGTCCGAAGGTGCGTCGGCCATATCTCCCGCAAGTGCCAGGATTTCTTCTTCCTTCTGGGAGAGTATGTGTTTTTTCTGCCTTAATATTTCGTCAATGTGCTGCCTGTAAAGCTGGAGTTCACTATTGGTGTCCATATAATGTTTCAGTGTTTCTTCAGGTATGGATATTATTTCGGGTTCAATAAAGGATATGGAGGCGGTTACTTCAGTGTACAGAGCCACTGCCCTGTCGGAAAGAGCCTGGTATGTAGGATTGGAGTTATCCTCGTCCTTTCTCATTCTGGCGTAAACGAAAAGATTATCGTTGATGGAAAGCATATGATCCCGGAGCTTAAGGCATTCCAAAAGCTTGTCGGCACTTTGACCCAGGGTGCCTTTGTAGCCTGTTATTTCTTTGGATAATTCCTTTACCTTTATAAAGTCTTCTTCCCACTTTTCCTGGGAATCGTATATATCTTCCAGCTTCCATTTATATTTTGGATCTATCTCATCTCTTTTAGGGAGCTTGTTAGGTTTTGTTTCAGCCATGTTTCTACCTCCTGAAGCAAAATTTTGTATCTTATATGGAATTTATTATAAACCATTTTACTGGAATATACTATTCTATTGTGTTTTTGATTTGCATCCGAATGCAGCTCTGTCTATATAAATCTATCAGCACGCATCTCTTTTGTATACGCATCTTTGCAACGTTTTTATAATATTTAAACGGATGGTTTTACGGAATTATGAAATTATGGATTTGTGCAGCAAAAGCATGTAAGCTGCCTTGCAGAACTATCAGTTGTCCGACAGTATGAGCCGAAAGCAGCAATTGCAGCCGTGTATCCAGGATGGTATAATCAGGTTGCATGGATAATTCTTAACGGTCGGCACGTCCGGTGTGAAGGAGGATGGGAATGAGGATTAAAAGGATAATTGACATAAGCAGAAAGATATATCCCGGAATGGCTGTATGGCCGGGAGACGGAAATGTTGACATCACAAGAGTTTCTTCCATAAAAAGAGGGAACTCATGTAATTTGTCTTCCATTAACATGGGGCTTCATACCGGTACTCATGCAGACGCTCCCTTCCATTTTATTGATGATGCAGAAACCATGGAATCGGTGGACCTGTCAGGATTCATAGGATTTGTAAAGGTGTTTGAGGTGGATTGCGGGAAGGCTATATCCGCAGACCATTTGAAGGAGCTTTCCATAGAGGAAGGCGATTCCGTATTCTTTAAAACCAGGAACAGCCTGATTCCTGAGGAGAATGGGTTTTGCAAGGATTTTATCCATATAGACGTTTCAGGAGCGGAATACCTGGTAAAGAAGAAAATTAAGACAGTAGGGGTGGATTACCTCTCAGTGGAAGGCTATGGCTCATCAGAACATTTGGTGCACAAAATACTTCTTTCCAACAGGATTGGAATCATTGAAGGTTTATATCTTGCAGATGTAAAGCCGGGAAGGTATTTCTTTTCAGCCCTGCCCCTGAAGATTTGCGGAGTGGACGGTTCACCTGTAAGGGCGGTACTGCTGGAGCTGGAGTAAACAAAAGGAGAACAGAGAATACGATAAATAAAAAGATGGATGAAATACATGGAGTATAAAAAGTCATTTCAGCTTCATCAGCTTGTGGGGTGAAATTTGCTTTTTCAAATGAGGAGATACCTAATTCAAGTGAGAGTATACTGAATTCAAATGAGGGAATACCGAAAAAACATGACTGGAGCAAAATAACACTTGAAAATACTTTGTTTTTCTAGTATACTAATAGTTGTCGATTTTAATGTGTGCCCGTAGCTCAGCAGGATAGAGCGTCGGTTTCCTAAACCGCAGGTCAGGGGTTCGAATCCCTTCGGGCACGCCATATGCGCACAAGCTGAGATGAATTTTGGGAATTCATCTCAGCTTGTTTTTTCCTGGTATATTTGTATATTTTCCCTGTATATTTCCTTGTATATTTTCCCGGTATCCCGTACCTTTTTGTTGATGGGAATCAGTATAATTGATACAATTACTGTAAGATACCGGAGAAAATTTTCCGATTAAAAAATTTTTCAACCCTTGATTTTGAGCAATATGGATTTTATAAGCCGTCTGCAATAAGATTTCGGCCAGTTGAAAGGGTGATCTGCTTGAAGTTTGCAGTCATTGGTTCTGCACATGGTCATATAACCGAGTTTATCGATGACATGATAAGCATGGGACATGAATTTGCAGGCATATATGATGACAAATCCCCGCTTGTATCCCGGCTATCGGAAAGGTACAACGTTCCCGTATATGATGATATGGAGATTCTCTTTGACACCGGTATTGAAATAGCCGGAACATCGGCCATAAACAATCAAAAAATAGACATCATTGAGGAATGCAGCCGTCGTGGCGTTCATGTAATTGCCGACAAACCCATTGTTATAGACCAGCAACAGTATGAAAGGCTTGAAAGGGTTACAGGCCGGGGGAATATTCAGGTGGGAATGATGCTGTCGGTCAGATTTGACCCGTGTGTTTCCACTCTGAAGAAGCTTGTGGACCAAGGTGTGATAGGAAAGCTTTTGAGCGTTGAGATATTTAATCCTCACAGGCTTGGTGCAGCCAACAGACCTGCCTGGCATTTCAAAAAGAACCAAAACGGCGGCATCATAATCGATCTCATAGTCCACAGTGTTGACCTGTTTAACTGGCTTACTCAGAGTGAAATAGCGGATTACAAGGGAGTTATGGTAAAATCCATACTTCCTGAGAAAGAGGACTTCTATGACAGTTCCCAGTACTTTGTGAGGAGTGAAAATAATGTCACCGGGTATTTCAGGGTTGACTGGCATATGACCGATACTCATTGGACCTGGGGAGATTTAAGAGTCTTCTGCACAGGCACCAGGGGCAGCATGGAAGCCAGAGTGCTGGGGGATCCTCTGACTAAAGGGAAATTGCTTATACTTTTTGAGGAAGGAAAAGAAACCAGGAGTATTGAACTGGATGAAAATGTAGGGTCTGTAACAAAAGATTTTATTAATAGGGTACAGGGAAGAGAGTATATAGTGGGGCATAAGGACATTCTTCTTGCCTCCCGCAATGCAATAGAACTTGACAGGGAAGCGGAGAGGATAAGATTTGTATAATTTATCGGGTCTTTCCGGATATTCAGGCATTCAGCATAATAAGGTATTCAGTTAACTTAAGACCGGTTGATGGTCCTGTTAAAAAAGCAAGCCGTAAATTTACGGTTTGCTTTTTTATCTGGTGCGTCCAGCGAAGCTGGACCACACTTGCCGGTGAAAGTCCGGCACGGGTAATTGCCAGGAAGCCCGTTAGCTAATCCCGGTGCGTCACAGTAATGTGAGGTGCTGAGCGGGA
>JAMNYG010000203.1 GCA_023622945.1 Bacillota bacterium
TTTATGACATCTCCCTTAGGGGTAAATACGAATACTTCGTCGGTAAACAGGTCTATCTTAAGAGTTTCCATGAACTCCCTGGCATCCCGCATCTCTTTCTGCCATTCAAGAAGCTGCCTCAGCCATGCAAGCTTGCTGTCCATATCGCTGCTTTGGGTACGTCCCTCTTTGTATTTCCAGTGGGCTGCTATACCATACTCTGCAACCCTGTGCATGTCCCAGGTCCTTATCTGAACTTCGAAGGGCTGCCCTCCTGGGCCGATAAGAGTGGTGTGGAGGGACTGGTACATGTTTGGCTTTGGCATGGCAATATAGTCCTTGAATCTGCCGGGCATTGGCTTATACAGTTCATGTACAAGGCCCAGGACGGCATAACAGTCCTTTACCGAATTTACTATCACCCTGACGGCAAAGAGGTCAAATATTTGCTCCAGGGTTCTGTTTTGTTCTTTCATCTTCCTGTATATGCTGTAAAAATGTTTTGGCCTGCCGTCGATATACGCTCCGGTAATGCCCAGTTCCCTGATTTTTTCTTCAAGAGTGTTCTGTATCTGTTTAATATAGGCTTCCCTTTCCTGGCGCTTCTGCGAGATTTTCTCCACCAGGTCATAGTATTCTTCAGGATTCAGGTATCTGAAGGATATATCTTCCAGCTCCCATTTTATCTTGAATATTCCCAGCCTGTGGGCCAGGGGTGCATAAATCTCCAGGGTTTCCCTGGCGATCTCCTTCTGCTTTTCAGGTTCCTTGTATTTGATGGTCCTCATATTATGAAGTCTGTCTGCAAGCTTGATCATTATGACCCTTATGTCCTTGGCCATAGCCAGGAACATCTTCCTTAAGTTTTCAACCTGCTGTTCTTCTTTTGTAGTATAAGGAATCTTGCCAAGCTTTGTCACCCCGTCGACCAGCAGCGCCACTTCATCTCCAAACTTCTCTCTTACCTGCTCAAGGGTGCATGTGGTATCTTCAACAGTGTCATGAAGAAGGCCTGCCACTATGGCAGTGCAGTCAAGCTCCATTTCTGCAAGAATGCATGCTACTTCAAGGGGATGAACAATAAAAGGCTCCCCGGATACCCTCTTCTGCCCGTCATGGGCAGCTTTGGACATGTCATAAGCCTCCCTCAACATGTTGAAGTCACAATCGGGATTATACTTTTTTATGAGTTCCACCAATCTGTCATACCCGCCTGGCATCAAGATTCCTCCAAAAAACTATACCTTCCTGCCTTAATGTATATATAAATATACTATAACAGGTTCTTTAAAACTGTACCACAGATTCAACGTTATATCCCTTTAATTTTTCTCTTCCTTTTAAATAAGTAAGTTCAACAAAGAACACAAGTCCTATTACCTTGCCTCCTAACCTTTCCACAAGTTTAATGTTTGATTCAGTGGTACCTCCGGTGGCCAGCAGATCATCCACAATAATTACACGCTGTCCCGGCTTTATTGCATCCTCATGCATCTCCAGAACATCGCTTCCATATTCCAGCTGATATTCCACACTTATGGTTTTATATGGAAGCTTTCCTTTTTTCCTGATGGGTACAAAACCCTTACCGGTCATATAAGCTAAAGGAGCTCCAAAAACAAACCCTCTGGATTCAGGTCCTACAATCATATCAAAATCTCCCAGCCCCACTGCCTTTTCCTTCATTGATTCAAGGGTCTCCCTGAAGGCTTCTGCATCCTGGAGCACCGTGGTTATATCGATAAAGTCAATACCTTCCTTGGGAAAATCCATTACGTGTCTTAGCTTATCTTTCAAGTTCATTTTCATGACCTCCCGGAGATAATTATTTCACCGCATCTTTTAGATGCGGTTTTTATCATTGATAAAAAACCTTTGAACTCTTTTTCCATTCCTGGAGTTTCCTGTACAATACTGAACCTTCAAGGTTAGTTTTACCTTTTATACCTTCATTGATAAGTATGCTCATTCCGTATTCACCCAGGGGCTCAATTTTTAAAAGATTAAGTTCCTCAAATATCTCCATGCATTTCTTCAGTTTGAAATAATTCATCTCAAGCCTGTAATTTTCTGCAATTCTGGCTGCAAATATAAACAAGTCCTCAATCCTTATATGGTTGCTTCCGAAAGATTTAAGGGACTGATAAACCGCAACCAGGTCCTTCCTTTCAGGTACCAGGACTTCAATGCTTTGGTTATCAATTTCTTTCAAAATTTCGTTAACTTTATTATAGTCATTTGGACCATCAAACTCAATATATTTGTCAAGCTTGTACAAACAGCGGTTCTTTTCCAGAAGCTCCCTGCTGAGCTTGATATCCTTCAGATTCAGCTGAACCTTTTCAGAGGAATTCCAGCAATTTATCTCAAGAGAACAGGCCACATCCACCAGGTACGAGCAGGAAAGCTTATCCATCAGGTTTCCCATGTTAAATCCAATTGCTTCCACGGTAAAATCCCCGTCTGCCAGCTTCATCTTTAAGTGCTTGTCCCCTCCTACCGTCCTCATCTCCTTAATAATAAAACTGCTATAGGAAAATACCGGGCTGGGATTGCTTGCGCCGAAAGGAGCAAGCAATTCCAGTTCTTTGACGCTGTCCAGGTTTAAATCATCGGCTTCCAGTTCAACATCAATTTTAAGCTTAGGTATAAGATCCTCTTCTTTCATAACCGAATCGGCATACTCGTTGATGCTCTTTCTGAAATCAGGTAACCTTGACGGGTTAAGGGACAGCCCGGCTGCAAGTTCATGGCCGCCGAACTTGTCCAGCAGATGCTGGCAATGGGTCAGCGCCTTAAAAAGGTTAAATCCTTCAATGCTCCTTCCTGAGCCCTTGGCATTCTCCTCATCAATGGAAAACAGTATGCTGGGTTTATAATACTTCTCGGTTATTTTGGATGAAACTATTCCTATAACTCCGTGGTGCCAGCCTTTGCCGGAAATCACCAGGACCTTTTCATCCCTGTACGACGGGTCGGTTTCTATGATTTCCGTCGCCTGTCTGAATATCTCCATTTCGGTTTCCTGCCTGAACCTGTTTTCCTCGTTGAGTTGCACAGCTATGGTCATGGCCTCCTGTGGATTTTCTGTAGTGAGTAGTTTTACCGCCCTGCCTGCGTCTCCTATCCTGCCGGCTGCATTTATCCTGGGTGCTATTATGAAACTGAGCATCCACGTGTCTATTTTTCTTTCCTTCAGCCCGGATATTTCTATGAGAGTCTTAAGCCCTATGTTGGAAGTAGCTTCTATCGTCTTAAGGCCATGCTTTACGATAACCCTGTTCTCTCCCTGAAGCGGAACCACATCGGCAACGGTCCCCACCGCCACCAGGTCCAGATACCGGTTGTACATGTCTCCAAGTCCCATTTTTAGGCAAAGGGCAGTTATAAGCTTATATACCACCCCTACTCCGGCCAGCTCCTTGAAAGGATAATTACAGTCCGGCCTGTGAGGGTTTACCAGGGCACAGGCTTTTGGCAGCACCGGCTTGCACTCGTGGTGGTCGGTGATGACTATGTCCATGCCCAGTTTACTGACGTAATCCACTTCATCTACAGCGGTAACACCGCAGTCAACGGTTACTATCAAATCCGCGCCCTGTTCTTTTATTTTGTCTATTGCGCCGGCCGAAAGCCCATAGCCTTCTTCGATTCTGTCGGGTATATAGAAATCCGCAGATATACCCGCCCTGGCAAGAAAATCCGCCAATATGGATGTTCCTGTAATCCCGTCTACATCATAATCCCCGTATACAATTATTTTTTGTTTCTTATTTATTGCCTCTATGATCCGGTCTGCAGCCTTATCCATATCTTTCATGAGAAAAGGGTCGTGAAGCTCTCCCATGGAGGGTTCCAGAAATTGCCTGATGCTTTCGGCGTCATTCATTCCCCTGCTCAGGAATATCTTTGCCAGCAGTTTTGATATGCCGGCTTTTCTCGCCAGTTCATCAACCTCATTCTTGTTTATTTTGCTTAATACCCATATCTTTTCATTTGTCATCCTATCACCTGGTGCACTGAAACTAAGCATATAATAACTTAACAGCCTTCAAAATTCAAATCAGCTGATTCTTCCACAAAAATCCTGCAGGCGTCTTCCCATACCTCCCCGGGCTGTAATAACCTGAACCCGGTTATTTCATCCGGAAGGTCAATGTTCGGAGCATTTATTACCCAGGTTTGAGGCTCAGGACATACAAAGCCTTTATCACCTGTTTCATTCCATACGATCCAGTGTTTGAAATTCTTTCCCACCTGGTATATTACGCAAAGAGCGTTTTCCCTGTCTTCAATGACAGCTCCGTTAAAGTCCTTGCCGTTCAGCTTTATAGGCTCTGCCGTGCAATGAATCTCCACCGCTTTGCCTTGAGGCTTTATGCCTTCCGTCCTTAAGCTCTTGCCTGTATCGTTCAGAGGCAGTATTCTTCCGGTGGGCAGTATATCATCGTCTATTTCCCACATCTGCCCTACGGAAACCCTTAACCGATAATGGTCAGCATTGCCCCGGGGATGGAACGGGATTTTGAAGGCTGTATGAAATCCCAACCCCATCGGCATTTCCAGGTCACTTTTGTTTAGAATGTTTATTTTCTGGAAAAGCCCAAGTTCTGACAGTTCATATACAATCCTGAATTCAAATTCATGAGGATAATTGTCAAAGAAATCAGAACTGCTGTCACTGCTTTATTATCTTCCGTCACCTTTAATTGGGCAACTTTCCAGGGACGTGTGCGCAGGAATCCGTGTATATGGTTCTTTTTCCCTCTCGGTTCGTTTATCGGGAAATTGTATGTCCTTCCACACACCGTAAACCGTCCGTCTTTGATTCTGTTGGGAGGAAACAGGACGGGAATGCCATAAACCTGGGGGCGTGCCCTGAAAACATCAATGTCATCGGGTTTTCTCAATATCTCAAGTCCCCTTTTAACATCTCTCAGTTCAATTAGGTTCCCACCTATCCCCGGGACCAGC
>JAMNYG010000075.1 GCA_023622945.1 Bacillota bacterium
CTCAATTATACCAGAAAAAAAGGGGTGTCATTGTTTTTTATTCAAAAAACCTTGAAACCTTTGATAAATAGCAGATTTCAAAATATGAAGAGTGTAATTTAGTTTACACTACGCAAAGAAATGCCGGGTGATTTTCATGAAACTTCTTGGTAAGGCCTGGGTGAGGTATATTACGGTTTTTGTATGCTTTTTTGTGCTGTTAATGACTTTTAGCGCTGTTTCAACATGCGGGACGGTCAGTGCTGCCTCAACATATGGGGAGAACGTTGAATCAAATAAAAATAAACTTAAAAAACATAATGAAAACGCTACAACATATAAAGAAAGCGTTATTACAACAGAATCCGCCTTTACAGGAACAAGACTGATTGCAGAAATGAACCGGATTTCCGCAAGGGAAATAGGCTATACGATCGATGAACTGGCAAGGGCCGTTGCATCGGATACAAAGTCTCCTGCTTTGAATTCAAAGTCTGCTGCCTTAAGCCCGGAGACTGCTGACTTAAATCCGGAACGTGCTGATAAAGGACGGGAACACAGGACAAAAACCGTTTTGAGAATCAATATAAACTCGGAATTTATTTCGGATGAAATAGAAGTCCGGATACCGGCATTTGTATTCAATATGGCTTCTGAAAAAGAAATTGATGAGATAAAGCTGGCAAGTGACATGATTTTGCTTTCCCTGACATCGGATGCAGTCAACGCGGCAGGTTATCCTGATGCGAGGTTTGAGATCAGGAAACTGTCAGATTTCCGGACATTGTACCGTGAAGGATTCCACGAAAGTAAAGAAGTACGGAGTGACCCGGAAGATGTTTGTGAAGATATTCATAAAAATATTTATGAAAATATTCATAAGGATATTCATGATGATATAACGGCAGCATACGACATTGGGCTTTATCTGGGTAATAAAAGGGAAGAAAGTTTCAGCAGGCCGGTACTGTATTTCATACCCTGTCAATGGATGGACCAAGGAGAAGTAAATGATGTGCGGGTTTTATATCTGAACAATGATGGCTCATATGAAGAAGTGGAATGTAAATATCATACTGAAATAAAAGCTGTAAGCTTTAAAGATTCCCGCACAGGAATTTTTGTAATAAAAGCCGGGTAGCATAACAGCGGTATGGGGACATTTCTCAAACCCCGAAACACTTCTTCCCGGTAAAGAAGTGTTAAAAATTCTCATTCCTGTTCCCTGTAGTATATGTATGATTTATGATACAATATATCTGACATTGTTTTTTCGCTGTCTTGTGGAGTATCCCGTAAATTATTGTATTATCCCGCAAATTATGATGATCTGATTGGCAGGTATGTTGAATGGTTTCTTTCAGACGTTTTCTTATAATGTTTCTTGTTGCATTGACCGTGTTAGCGGTCATTTCTCAGATTTCTTTTGCTCAGCCTTCGGATATCAGGGGACATTGGGCTGAAAAGATCATAACCGACTGGACCCAAAAGGGGCTTATAGCCGGATACCCCGACGGCAGTTTCCGGCCGGATGATAAAGTCACCAGGGTTGAGTTTGCGACTATGGTGAATAAGGTTTTTGGCTTTGTCGATAAAGCTGAGATAAGATTTTCCGATGTTTCGGAGTCAGACTGGTTTTATGATCAGGTTTGTATAGCCATAAAGGCAGGATTTATGACTGGCCATCCGGATGGGTCGTTTTTACCGGCGAAAATATTGACAAGACAGGAGGCTGCAGAGGTTATCTGCAAAGCGATAAGGCTCGGGACGGAAGGGCAGCCATACAGTCTTGCAGGATTTAAGGATGCTGAAGTCATAGGGAATGAATATAAACCGTATGTTAATGCTGTTGTGGCAGAAGGTCTTATGAGGGGATTTCCTGACGGCGGTTTCAAACCTCTTGGTACATTGACCCGTGCAGAGATGGTGGTACTGCTGGACAAAGTCAGGGGTATGCTGCCTGACATGAGCGGAGAAGCCGGCGATAAATCGCCGATATACACGGCCCTCGGTGATTCAATAGCTTATGGCTATGGAATTGACCCGGAAAAAAGCTATGTCGCAATGCTGTATAATTACCTGAAGGCTTTACCCGGCAATGAAAATATGAAGCTGTACAATTTCTCCGAAATCGGCGCTGACAGCAGCACCCTCCTGAAAAAGGTACAAAATGATGACACCGCAAGGGAAATGATCTCAGGGTCCGATGTTATAACCATAAGCGTGGGTGGTAATAACCTTTTAAGACCTGTAATTGATCTGGTATGCAGGGCATTTGACGTTGAACCTGGTGAATATGACAGGATAGGAACCGATCTCATGCTGGCCATGCTGCTCAATCCGGAAAGGGATAAAATAATTGAAAGGCTGATGGAGCCGGAAAACATTCCTGCTGCCCTTTCGGACGGGGTAAAAAGGTTTAGGGAAGACTGGCAACTCATATCAGCGGAAATAAGAGCCCTGGCTCCAAATGCACGGGTGTATGTAATTACTTTGTACAACCCCTTCCCCAAAAATCCTGTCGACAATTTATATATGACTTTTGACGGATTTGTGCAGGAGATTAATGCAATAATAGGTTCTCCCGACTCAAATTATAAGGTTGTGGATATTTACCCTCTGTTCAATGAAAGTTCAGGCAAGTCCCAGGACAGCCTGACCGGGTTCAACCTTTTTTACGGCAGACTGGACCCACATCCCAATGAAAAAGGGCATCTGGCCATATTCCAGCGTCACCTGGATGAGATGGAATTTTAGGCAAAAGTGACACCTTAAAAGCATTTTAAACAAACTATAAAAAACACTTTGGCAAAATATTTAATAAAATAAAGTAAAGAATATAAAAACACCCTGGCAAAACACTTCAATAAAACAAAGGTTATAAACAAGTTAATAAAATAAAGGACATAAAAAATCACAGAGAGGTGCATGTATATTATTGTCGGGAACACGGAATCCTTAAAGGAATCAGTGATTAATGAAATAGAACAGCTGTATGATCTGGAACCGGACAAAAGCGAATTTCTTCCTGAAGAGCTTGCTTTAAGACTTGCTGTGCTGACATGTAAGATCAACAGGGAGATCGCTGTATTTATCAACAGAAAGGGCAATATAATCGACATAAGCGTTGGGGATAACGCCACCGTATCACTGCCGGAAATAAGAACCCGCAGGGATGAATCAAGGCTTGTAGGGGTAAGATGCGTTCATACCCACCCCAATGGAATCAGTGAGCTTTCGGATATCGATATCAATGCGCTTTTAAACTTAAGACTTGATGCCATGGTTGCACTGGGTGTATCCAACAACCGTGTAAACGGCATATGCGTTGCCATTCCTGCCCGGGACAGGGATGGAATTATCAGCGGAGCTGACTTGTTCGGACCTTATAAACCCGGAGATCCGGAGCTCAATAAATTTATGGAGATGATAACCGAAAGGGACGAAGCAGGCGGCAGTATACTGCATTCCAACCAGGCCCAGGCTGAACGGGCTATACTTGTCGGACTTTATGACTCCTCATCAAAAGGCAGAAACGGTAGGGATGAAGGCACAAGATCCCTCGATGAACTTGAAGAGCTTGCCGTTACGGCAGGAGCATCGGTGCTCAGAAAAGTTCTGCAAAAAAGAGATTCCAGGGATGCGGCATATTATATAGGAAAAGGCAAGATTGAAGAGCTGGGGTTGCTTTGCCAGGCTTTGAATGCCAACCTGATTATATTTGATGATGAACTATCAGGAGCGCAGGTAAGGAATATTGAAGGTGTTACGGGAGTAAGGGTTATAGACAGGACCACCCTTATACTTGACATATTTGCACAGAGAGCCAGATCCAGGGAGGGCAAGCTTCAGGTGGAACTTGCCCAGCTTAAATACAGGCTTCCAAGGCTTGCGGGACTGGGAAGCCAGCTTTCACGTCTCGGAGGTGGTATAGGTACCAGAGGTCCCGGTGAAAAGAAGCTGGATGTGGACAGGAGACATATAAGAAGGAGAATATCTTTCCTGGAGTCTGAACTTAAGAATCTCAGTAAAAGGAGAAACCTGGCCAGAAACAGCAGAAAAAGGAATTCCATTCCCACGGTAGCTCTCATAGGCTATACAAACGTCGGGAAATCCACTCTTATGAACAGGTTGTGCGGGGCGGATGTTTTTGTGGAAAACAAGCTGTTTGCCACCCTTGATCCTACCGTAAGAAAGCTGGTTCTTCCCGACGGAAGGGATGCCTTGCTTATAGATACCGTAGGATTCATAAGAAAACTGCCCCATGACCTTATAGAGGCTTTCAAATCAACCCTTGAAGAAGCCGTTTATGCTGACGTCCTGATTCATGTTGTGGATGCTTCAAGCGAGGAACTGGATACCCAGGTCCGGGTGGTAAATGAAATCCTGGACAGCATGGGCGCTTTAAATAAGCCCCGTATAATAGCTCTTAACAAAATTGACTTGGTTGATTCAAGAGACAGGTTACCTGTTTCTTTACCCGGCGTAAAGTGTTTCGAAATATCCGCCCTGACGGGTATGGGTATTGACCAGTTGCTCCAGGGTATTTCATCTTTGATTCCCGTGACTGAAGTAGAGCTTGAGATTATGGCTCCCTACACTGAAGGCTGGATCTTATCCTATATATACGATAACGGCAGGATACTGGAGGCCGAGTACAAGGACTCGGGCATGAGAATAAAAACGGTCATGGACAGAATAAAAGCCGAAAGGATAATAGAGTACGCAAAATAGAGGAAAGATGAAAGAAAAGCATCAAAATCAAAATGGAGGAGTTGGGATTGTTTGAATAAAAAGTTGCAATAGGGTATTATAATAATAGGGAGTTACCTTGGCTATCAAAAATCGAAAGGGGTTTTTATTATGCTGGTTCGCAACTGTGCAGGAGGAGTAGTCTTTTTTGAGGATAAGGTATTCCTCCTGAAGAACGAAAAAGGTGAGTGGGTACTGCCCAAGGGCGTCATAAGAAACGGTGAACTGTCACACGAAGTCGCACTGAGAAGAGTCAAGGAAGAAGCGGGAATAACCGCACAGATCATTTCAACTGCTGGAAACACAAATTATGAATTCTTTTCGGTAACACGTCAAAAACCTGTCTGTAATAAAATCACATGGTATATAATGAAATCCCTCAATGGCCATTACAAAGTGAATAAAGAAGAAAATTTCACCGATGGCGGTTTTTATGATATAGATGAGGCTTTGAACATTATAACTTACAGCCAGGACAAAGCTCTTGTAAATTTGTCGTATAAAAAATACAAAGAGCTTATGGATCAGCAGGAATTACTGATTATATGACCTGTCAGGATTATTTTGATGAAATGATTTATAAAATGATCTGTCCCGGACTGAACGATAAAGTAAAACGATAAAATGATTTATCCTGAAAAATGATTAATCTGATTAAAAATTAAATGATAATGTGGTTCAAATTAAATGATAATATGATTTTTCCCGGATAAAATGATAGAATATGAGGTGGTATATTGCCATCTCTTTTGTTTTGTAAAATTCTTATTGATATCACATTAAGTTTAAAGGTGAGCGTTACATTGGATAAAGAGTATAGAACGGTTTTAAACTGTGCTGCTGCCGAATATGAAGAGAAAAAGTCAAAATTTATAGCGACCGTAAAGCCGGTATCAGGCGAAGATGAAGCTCTGGATTTCATCGATGAGCTCAGGTCCAGGTACTGGGATGCAAGTCATAATGTTTATGCATACTACATATGTGGGAAAACTACAATACAGAGATTCAGCGATGACGGAGAACCGTCGGGAACAGCCGGTATGCCTGTGCTTGAAGTAATAAAGCGAATGGATGTAAGAGACATTGTGGTGGTGGTTACAAGATACTATGGAGGAATAAATCTGGGTGCTTCCGGGCTTATACGGGCATACAGCAAGAGTGCATCTTTGGGTATAGAAGCAGCCAGAATTATAACCAAGAAACTTTGCACCAGGATAAATTTGACGGTAGAGTATAATTTGTTCGGAAAAGTGCAGAATATGCTCATGTCAAAAGGTGTTGTAATCGCGGACAGCGTTTTCGGACAAGATGCGGAAATTTCGGTATATGTTCCGGTTGATGAAGTAGAAAACTTCTGCAGGCAGGTAATTGAAATAACCAATGACAGAATACTCTTGGAGAGCAAAGACAACGCTTATATTACTCTGGATGAAAAAGGCAACTTGATATCAATTTAAGGAGGCGAAAATAATGTCAGAACAGATGATGCTTGAAAAAAAGGTTTGGGCAGTAGTAGGAGCCAGCGAAAATCCGGAAAGGTTCGGAAGCAAGATATACAAGAAACTGAAATCAAAAGGCTACAAAGTGTACCCTGTTAACCCAAATTATCAGACCATTGACGGGGACAAGTGCTACGACAGCCTTTCCTCTCTTCCTGAAGTACCGGATGTGGTGGATATGGTTGTAAACCCCAGGCATGGAATAAGCGTCATAGAAGAAGCTGCAAGGCTGGGAATAAAGAATATATGGCTGCAGCCGGGCAGTTACAATGATCAGGTAATGGATTTAATCAGGGAAAGAGGCCTTAACGCAGTGCAGGGATGTGTGCTGCAGGCTTTGAAGTAGAAGATTTTAAAGGAAGCTCTATTATAAAAGTGCTTCCTTTTCCTTCGCTGCTGATCAGTCTTATGGAGCCGTTGTGAAGCTCTACAAAGTGTTTTGCTATTGCAAGGCCCAGGCCGCTTCCTTCGGCTCCCCTGGTGAGGCTGTTTCTTGCGTACTTATATCTTTCGAATATTTTATCGTGCATTTCACGAGGTATTCCCGGACCGTCATCCGTTACAGAAACGTATATTTTTTCTTTACTTTTTGATATACTTACCGAAATTTTACCACCTTCACGGGAAAACTTGATGGCATTGGACAAAAGGTTAAGAAGTGCTCTTTCGTATTTTATTATGTCGATATCGGTAATGATCTCCTTGTCCGAAGAATTGAAATCATAAGAAAGACCTTTCTGAACTGCCATAGGCGACGTTGACTGCAGTGTATCATATGTGATTTGTACAATATCGCAGCTGGAAAGGTTGATACTGGTATGGTTTGATTCAATATGTGCAAAATCAAGAATATTGTTTATAAGATAAAGCATCCTGCTGCAGTTTGATTTTATCTGCCCCAGGTATTTACTTGCTTTATTAAAACCCTGTTCCGAGAACAGGGATTTCTGTTCTTTTTCCATAATCTGGACTATTCCAAGTATTATGCTGAGAGGCATTTTCAGGTCATGGGTCAAGTCAGCCAGCAAAAGAGTTTTTGAATTGCAGTTTTCCAGCGCTTTATTATAAAGTTCGGTGACAGAATCAACGTGATATTTCTGGCTTTCTACCGTTTTTTTCAGTTCATTTATCATGGTTTCATACTGGGAGCAACCGTTTCCGCTCCTTCGGTATGGTTTTCGTTGAAAGAAAAACATCAGAAGTATCAAAGAAATATTTATTAAAAGTAATGCTGTAATATAGGAAGGTATATCGTATGACATTTTTTCCCCCTCATCCCGTGGAACTTTTGTGTGATAATGCGATGCGGCAAGCACTTTAAAGTTTGACCGGAAAACCTGCTTGTCAGATATGATTTTATAAGAGATACCAGAAATTGTAAACATATTTCTCAGGAAATACTTTCCAATCATGACCATAATTTGAAACTGCTAAAAAGACCTTTCATTGTAGAGAATTTGATATTATAATTTATATGAATGGGGAAGCGGTAATGGTATTTTAAGGAGGTGTAATATGGCTGGACATTCCAAATGGGCAAATATCAAGCACAGAAAAGAGAAGTCAGATGCCAGGCGCGGAAAGATTTTTACCAAGCTGGGCAGGGAGATAGCCGTAGTTGTTAGACAGGGAGGCCCTGATCCTGAATCCAATTCCAAATTGAGAGATGTCATAGCAAAGGCTAAAAGAGCCAATATGCCCAGTGAAAATATAATGCGGAGCATAAAGAAAGCGGCCGGCGAAGGAGACACCGAGAATTTTGAAGAAATAGTTTACGAAGGTTACGGTCCGGGCGGAGTTGCAGTTATTGTGGAAGCTATGACTGATAACCGCAACAGAACTGCCGGTGATATAAGACATTATTTCGACAGGTACGGAGGCAATCTGGGACAGACCGGATGCGTTTCCTTTATGTTTGACAAGAAGGGTGTAATTCTTATAGAGAAGTCGGATTCAGTTGATGAGGAAACATTGATGATGGAAGCCCTGGAAGCAGGCGCTGAAGATATGGAAACCAATGACGAGTATTATGAAATTCTTACCGACCCTAATGACTTCTCAAAGGTCAGGGAGGCACTCGAGAAGAAGGGCTATGAATTCCTGGAAGCAGAAGTGCAGATGGTGCCTCAAACGTATACAAAGCTGACTGATGAAAAACAGATTGAGATGATGGAAAAGCTCATTGACAGTCTGGAAGATCTGGACGACGTCCAGAACGTTTATCACAATTGGGAACAGGATTAAAAAGGAGTCTGGAACGCGAATAATAAAGGGGTACTGTTAAAAGTACCCCTTTTATTTTGTTGCTTTTGCGACATTATTTGTTGTAGTTGTTGCCGGTATAGCTTTCGAAAACTTTCTTTACGATATTACCACCTATTTTTCCTGCATCCCTTGCAGTAAGGTCTCCGTTATACCCCTGCTTTAAGTTTACACCAACTTCAGAAGCTATCTCGTACTTCAGCTGCTCGAACTGAGTTTTGCTTTTCCTGGCCATTTTATAGCCTCCTTGTTATTTATTCACCGCTGATCATTTAGTTTTGCGGTGTGTTTTTATAATTTGCAACTTAAAAAATTTTATTAAGAAAATTTTTACCAGCCATATATACCATTCTTATCTGCCTTTATCAGGTTTGATTCTTCATCGTGTCTCATGTGCGGCAACATCTCTGAAAAGAAGGCTTATGGAATACAACCCCGCAAGACCTACCAAAGAATATATTATCCTGCTCATAAATGAAGTTTGGCCGCCGAAAATTGAGGCAACAAGGTCATACTCAAAAAGCCCTACCAATAGCCAGTTTAATGCACCGATTATAACAAGAACCAATGCTATTCTATCCAAAGGTGTTCTATTCATAAAAACATCTCCTTTTTCGATTTTTGTATTAGTTATTCCCTCATGACTAGATAAAAATGCATAAAACAATTCAATGGCATCCATTAACAAAAAATACCGCGTCCTGTTTCAGGACGCGGCCTATTTGAATAACTGCAGATACTTAAGGTACCGGCAGTTAGTATTGTCAGCAAATTCCTTCAGACGGATTTGTTTTGCAAGAAGTACCAATAATTGCTGCAGCAAGCTCTGTTAATTGCCAGGAGGTTCTATTTATTACTGCAAGAGATTCCGTTAATTGATACAAGAAG
The DNA here is from genome assembly GCA_023622945.1 of Bacillota bacterium. GTDB lineage: Bacteria > Bacillota > Clostridia > Acetivibrionales > JAMNYG01 > JAMNYG01. The sequence continues at coordinate 9,381 of JAMNYG010000075.1, forward strand.
TTTCATCAATGACTTTGCTTAAAGCTTGATGATCTTGCTTAAGGCAATGATGACTTAACTTAAAGTTTGAAAAATCTGTTATACGGACATATAACTTTTGTACCCGGAACGGTTTATAATAAATAACAGTACGAAGGTTTTCTGTTATATAATATGAATTTGCAAGTCAATGTGTGTTTGACTTTTTATTGCGGAAGAAAATCATATTGATTTTTACCATCAGTGAAAAGATCACAACCAGTGAAAAGGTTATATTGGTGAAATGCTATGGGATTTGTTGAAATACCAAATTTGCCTCAAAAACCTGTGTGCAGCGTCATAATAGACGGCAGGGTATCAAAGGAAATAGAGAACGGTTTAAAAAATTTAGGCGTTGAAACAATCAGGACCTCTGCCCACAAGGCGGTATATGAGGCCATTTCATGCCATCCGGATGTAATGCTGCATCATCTTGGAGGAAACAGGATTGTGTATGCGCCCGAAACTCCGGAGCATTTTCTGGACAGACTTTCCCAAATGGGTTTTGACCTTATAGAAGGTAAGACATATCTTACGGACAGATACCCTTGGACAATAGCTTATAACGTGGCCAGGGTCGGAAGATTTGCATTTCATAACCTCAGATACACCGATCCGGTCTTAAGGGATGAGCTCATAAACCTGGGAGCAGAACTGGTCCATGTGAACCAGGGATATACCAAGTGCAATGTTTCTGTTGTGGATGAAAAAAGCATAATAACATCGGATATCGGAATTGCAAAAGCTGCAAGGAAGAGAGGAATTGATGTGCTGTTGATCCCTCCGAAGGAAAATATTAAACTTGCAGGCTTTGATGAAGGATTTATCGGAGGAAGCACGGTGCTTCTGAACAGGGACAGGTGGGCTGTTGCAGGCAGCATACATTCTCTAAATTCGTCAGATCTGATAATTTCATTTCTGGGAAAAAGAGGCATAACTGCAGTCTCTCTATACGAAGGACCTGTCATGGATATCGGTTCCATCCTTCCTGTTAAAACAAGGTAACAGGGCAAATTATCTGCTTATGTAACTTACTTTTTTCAGGAGCATATAATATATCAGAATACAGGCAAACATACGGCCTAAATTTGTGCAACTAAATAACACTAAATGAAAATAAAGGCAGTTTAATACAAATATGGATGATATATGGGAAATATTGCATGCACCGTCTACTGCATACAACATTTTGCGAAGACATATACTACACTCGAAGGGATGTGAAGTTGATGCAGTTTCTTTGTATCGGGGTTGATGAACAAGCTGAAGATGTGGTCAGATTTGTAAGCGATGAGTTCAAGAAATTGAAAAACAGAAAGATCAATTATTCAATAAATACCACAATTGGCTCAGATGGATCCACTTCGGTTATTTGTGCCGTTGATGAGGATAAAACCCCTGAGAAAAAGGAAATAGAACCCTACGATATTTTGAGAATACACCTTGCAAATGCACTGGCTGACTATATTATAAAAAAATACGAAGAAAAGCTGATTTTAAGAATTATTAACAGCAATTACTGCTATTTTAATTCCCTGGAGAGAAAGGAAATATTCAATCATGCAAAAAGGATTGCAAAAAATGAAGATAAAAGCATTCTTAACAGCTTGTATCAGGTAAGAAAAAGAAATATCATCGTAAGAAAGCTTCTGGACTATTTTGAAGGATCTAACAGTCTTATACTTGATGGCTTTGTAAATTTCAGACTAAAAGATTATATAAAGGATTTGGAAGAGATCGTCGACAAGGCCGTTGACGATTTTCTGATGGAAAGGGAATACAGGGAATTCATAAAACTGTTGAGATATTTTGTCGATATACAGGAACCCAAAATAAATGTAATACATGTAATAGTAGGCTACGATACCAGGTACACTCTTCTGAACGAGCATAAAAAGGAAATTACAAATGAGTGTATACAGGAATTCATCAACGAGATTTCCGGAGGAGATGTAAACTACGATGATCTTCTTGTGAGCTCACTGATCACCTTTGCTCCTAAGAAAGTCATGATTCACTCTTCACATCAGTTCAGGAATAAGGAGCTCCTTGAAACCATAATGAATATATTCGCAGGAAGGGTGGTAATCTGCAGCGGTTGCGATATATGCGTATGCAATGGGGCAAAGACCGAAAACAAAAAATAACAGATTTTTCTTGCTATTTCTACTTTTTTAGTGAAAAGGTACTAGCTTAAAAATAGTACCAATTTCCTACTAGAAATATCTAAATTATGTATTGACAAGCTGTGTGTAAGTGGTACAATAAAGGCGTAATACAACATAATGTATTAAGCGGTAAAAGACTATACAGGATGTTGAATACCAGTTATTCCGACACACAAGAGACAATTTTCAACAAAACACATAAGATAAGGATTTAAAGTCAAATTTTCCAACAAAAGATAAACTTTCCAATTACAAATGATGAAACCTTAAGCAACAAATGAAAAATGTCCGGGGAATAAAAGAGAGCTTATAGTCTCTCTTTTTCCCATTTTTAGGGGGAATTTACACTGCCTCTGTTCCTTATTCAGAGATTTGCCCTGTCTCCGTGATTTATTCATTTGTACTGATTATGCTTCCTGTGATAAAATGTATTTAAATCCAATGTACATATATTTGCTGTGCCAGTATATGCTGTGCCAGATGACTATTGGAGGTATCATGGTGAAAGTTACCGGTTTTATCGGACCCAGCGGGACAGGGAAAAGTCACAGAGCTTCGTGGGTGGCAAGGGAAAGAGGAATAGAATATATTATAGACGACGGCATACTGATACGAGGCAATAAAATTGTTGCCGGAATATCGGCAAAAAGAGAGAGCACCAAAATCGGCTCCATAAAACGTGCGCTTTTTACCGACCCTGCCCACGCAGAGGAAGTAAAAAATGCCATCAGGATGCATAATCCCGACAGCATCCTTATACTGGGAACTTCCGAAGAAATGGTGGAAGCCATAGCTTCAAAGCTTGGGCTAGGTCCGGTGAACGATAAGGTTTTCATCGAGGATGTCGCCAGTGAGTTTGAGATAAAGCAGGCCCTTTCAACCCGCAGGGAACAGGGCAAGCATGTCATTCCCGTTCCTACCTTTGAAATCAAAAAAGATTTCTCGGGTTATTTTCTTGATCCGCTTCAGATATTCAAAAGGAAAGGAAAAGGAACCTTTCAGCTGGTCGGAGAAAAATCCGTCGTAAGGCCTACGTTCAGCTACCTTGGCAAATATACCATTTCAGATTACACCATATATCAGATTGTGGAATATGTAACCAGCAACATCGAGGGAGTGCACAGGATTTCAAGGTTCAGGGCTGAAAACCATCCTGACGGCATATATATTGAAATGGACCTGGTGCTTGTTTACGGATATACCATAAGGCCTTTGCTTTTGGAAATACAAAACAAGGTAAAGGAAGAAGTGGAACGTCTGACAGCTCTGAATATAAAAAGCCTGAACCTTATAGCAAAGAGCCTTGTTATTGACCCAAAGAAACTTCCGGCACCCGCTACAAAGTAAACGCCTTCCGTTTTGTTCTCTGAGCCCTCTACTTCAGATTGCAATAACCCACCAGCTTTTGTATGCTTCTGGGCAAAGCATCCCTTGAGTTGCCCCATGGAGCATCGCTGTTGCGATAGTCGAATTTTTTCGTAAACCAGTTAACTTCCTTTTGTATCCGTTCCAGATTGTCAAGCTGCTGGGTCATGAGATGTTTCACAAAAAGAGCGGATTCCCTTGAATTGAGGTATTTTTTTGTTCCTTCCAGAAGAAGCCGAAGGTGTTTTAAGCAAAATCCCTTTTTCGAGGCAAAAAGCTTCCTGAAATCAGATTCCTTGAACCACAGATAGAGTATTACATCAACATACCTGTCCATGGTGTAATCCAGCTTGCTGCATACTGCACACATGCCTTCCAGTGCTTTTAAATGTGAAATCAATTCATCTATATATTTCTGGCCGTCTGTCTGTCTTGATGACAACCTGTTGGTTATGGTTTTGACAAATGACTGGTCTGCATCTTTTTCAAGAGCTTCCAGGTTGTTTTCAAAAGATGTTCTGAGCTTTTTGGTCTGCTCCTGGAGGTGTGTATCCAGTATCAGACCCAGGCCGAGCATATTTGACCGTTTATTGTACAGAATCTCAGCGTGCCTTAAGCAAAAGCCCTTCTCATTGGTTTCCATTCTTCCGTCGGGCTCCATAAGGGAAGGCCCAAGGATATAGTCTGTGAATTCATCCTCAAATCTTTTTTCCAGGACGCACATGGGACATTCGCAGTCCAAGGCAAAAGCCTCGGTAACAGGAATGGTATAAATTTTTTCCTTCATGATTTTCCCCCGTATAATTGCAATGATTGCATGATATCTTTATTATATCAGATAAAAAGGGGTAATATATAAAAATAAAAAAACAGTAAGGATGCTGGCAATGAAATATAAAGGATACAAAATAACTGCTGAAAAAAACGGCATAATAGTAGACAATGTAAAGAACTTTGATCCGGTGCATACTTTTGAATGCGGACAGTGTTTTCGCTGGATAAGGCAGGAAGACGGCAGCTATGACGGAGTGGTAAGGAAAAAAGCGGTAAACATAAAGTTTGAAGGGAACAGGCTGTTTATTTCCAATTCCACTTACGAAGACTTCCAAAACCTGTGGTATCAATATCTTGATCTGGGAAGAGATTATGATGATATTAAGGCAAGGCTTATGAAAGATGAAATAATGGAAAGAGCCATAAAATTCGGCCATGGTATCAGGCTACTTAAGCAGGATATATTGGAAACCCTTATATCATTCATACTGTCTGCCAATAATATGATCCCCAGGATAATGAAAAGCGTTGAGATAATATCCTGCCTTTATGGAGAAGAAATACATGCAGGAGGCAGGACATACTATTCATTTCCTGGTGTGGACGAGCTTGCAGGTACAAATCTCGAGCGGCTGGAAGTTTGCAGGGGAGGATTCAGATGCAAGTACATACTTCAGGCGGCTGAATCCGTCAAAAAAGGAGATGTGGATTTATATGGGCTAAAATACATGAATACCCCGGAAGCAAGAAAGGAGCTCATGAAGCTTCCGGGTGTAGGTCCCAAGGTAGCCGATTGCGTTTTGCTTTACAGCGGAACCAAGTACGACGTGTTTCCAACGGATGTCTGGGTTAAAAGGGTTATGGAGGAACTGTATTTCAAGAGGGAAACGAGCTTTAAAGAAATACAGGAGTTTGCATCGGATTATTTCGGCGAGCTGGCAGGGTTTGCCCAGCAGTACCTTTTTTACTATGCCAGGGAGAACAGGATAGGAGCCAGGTAACATTTATCTTGCCTCCAAATATTATAATACTGGGTTATAAGAAGTAAACAGTTGTGATGTTTGGAGGTAAATATGTACGCACTTGCCACATTCAGTTCAGGGAATCATGCATTTAACCTCTGCAGGATACTTGAGAGAAAGGGATATGTATTTGAAGTGGTGTCAACTCCATGCCAGATTGCAAAGGACGGGTGCGGTTATTGCGTGCGGTTTCCCGTTGAGTACAAGGATCTTATCCTGAAGGAAGCCATGGCAAACAATATTTATATCAGAGAGATATACAGGATTGTTCCTTTGTTCTCCAAATACAAATATGAAAGGATCTATTAGATACTTCCGGAATATTGCTGAGTTTTACAACCCAAAAAGCAGTTAATTCCAAAAATGGAAGGTATAAAAGAAAGGCGTTTAAAGAGTATTAATGAGCTTTCCGGAGGTTTTGAACTATAAATTTGTTCAGGCAATTTCCTCGTTGTGAGACTTTATTGTTAATGAAGAAAACTGATGGTATAATAAGAATACACAAAAACGCGATATTTAATCCTGAAATGTCCGGTTAACCTATAATTTTGAACCTACGGCAGATATACGGGAGTCTTTGTTTAGCAGTGGAGAACAGGCCTCAATCTAATTCCGACACCCGGCATTAACCGGGTGCAACGGCGGAGGAAGTTCAGAAGCTGTTATCGGGACACCCACCTAGCAGAGGCTAGGTTGTCAAAATATAGGGGATCGGCATTTTGGGGACCAATTAAAAATCTGAAGGAGTCTCCGACAGGAGACTCTTATATTGTTTTATATATACTTTCATGTTACATACTTTATGCATGTTTTTTCATATAACACCTTCATGAACTTTGGATAATCTCCTTATTTGTTTCATTGCTTTTTCTTTTTAATTTAAACACCTTATTGCTATATCTGCGGTCCAGCTTGTAAGATTTTTCTGCGAGCTTCTTTCTGAATTCCCGGATCTCTTTTTGGATGTTTTCATCTGTAAGAAAAGTTTCTTCCATATAAACACCTTTTTTAATGTTTTCGATTACATTTCCATGAAAACCTGAAATATGGTATGGACTTGCCCCGCCGAAGTAATCTTCAAATCCTGCTGATATTTCCTGGCTGTCAGTTCTTACGGGTCTTGTCCGGGGCTGACCGGATTGCCTTACATCATTTTCCAGGAGGTTTAGCCTTATGGAAAGCTTAGAAACTTCCTTTTCCAGGTTCTGCTGGGATGCATTTAAACTCTGCATGCTGTTCTTCAGTTCTTCCTGGGTTTCCTTCAATTCATCCAGGCCGCCTTTAAGAAGCTTCAGGGTATCTATTATCATGTTTCTCAGCTCATTTGGCGACATGCTTCCCACCATGTCCGGGGTATCCTGATAGAATGCAAGTCTGTAGCCGTTTACAAAGCAGCCGGGGATTTCCCTGATTGATACCTTTTCCCTTTCATAGGGATCATTTGAACTGTAAACGATGCATACAAGCTGTCTTCCGGCTGTGAAGTTTTGCCTTGCGGGTTTGCTCCACGTAATGCCGCCGTTGTTTGAACTGCTGTAATACACTATGTCATCCCTTACCCAAAACACCGAGATGACACCGTTTATCGCCGTGACGGAATGCTCTGTGAAGGGATATGCCGAGCTGTGAATGACTATTTCATGGGACCATAAATTCCTGTCGGGTATTTTTTGCTGGTATACCAGCTCGTAAAGCTTATCCCCTCTTCTCTGGTAGCATAAATGTATTATGTTCTTGTCGTCAACAACTGCCTTTGGATATTCACAATCTCCCCTGAAGCGGGTTACCGGAGTGAATTCGCTCCAGAATTTCCTTTCAGGGGTGTATTTTTTGTAACCCAGTTGAAGGTGCCTGCCGTCTGAGGACTGATAAAATGCGTATATGCCTCCTGTCCTGTCGCTTATTACCGAATAAGGACAGTGGCTTTTGTACACGTAATCAATAACCCTTGGATTTGAAACCTTCCCGGATATTATTGACTGATGTGCAAGAATGTTTGAATCATTGTGTTCAATCACGTAGAAAACATGTACATTGTTGACAAAGGGTACCAGGCTCAGATGCTTGTTATATGCGGATGGCATCTTGCTTCCCAGTACCGGCACGGTTTTTATGTTTTCGCCGTCAAAGGAAGAACAGAAAATGCTTCCGTTGGCATCCTGGGTCAGGATATGGAATACGTCATCGTCGTCAATATCTACATAAAAGCCGGGATGAAGGTTTTTTTGCAGGGAGACCGGCTCCGTCCAGGTATTGCGCTTTGTCAAAGTGGTATAACACAGTCCGAGGTTTTTGTCATAGTAGAAGTTGTAAACCTGCCCTCCAGACTTTTTTAATATATATTGCCTGCTGTCGGAGCTATACACATATATCACCTTTCTTTGCAAAATTCAATATATGTATATGTATGTTGACAACAAAAGTTTATTGCAATGTATCTTTTGAACCAAAATAATATGTACTTAAAAAGTGTGGGTGGTTATCACAAAAAAAGAGGTTCAACATATTATGTAATTAGAAGTAGACTCATAAAATTCAGAATAAAAGGAGGAAATTCATAATATGAGCTTCGATTTCAATAAAGTTGTTCCCGGCCAGATCACAGAAAGGGATCTTGCAAGGATAAGAGAAGCTGTCTGCATACAGGTGGAAAAAATATACGATTCCTGCAGGGAAAAGGATTGTATAGAGGATGCACGGGTCAGATTTCCGAAGCTTACCGAAAGAGAAAGGGATATAATTAACGAGGCGTTTAATGTAAAGATACGCAAGGCAGAAGTGGTTGACGTAATTACCGATGTTGAGCCTGTGCCGTTTAAGAGGGGATTCTACACGGTAGATGTGAAATTCATCATAAAGGTAACCCTTGACTTCTTCACAAGGAACAGCGGCAGAATACGTGTGGATACCATAGAGGGTGAAATTTCCTTCGACAAAAAGGTTATACTCTTCGGCTCAGAAGGCAGCGTCAAGATATTCAAGGGTGTCTTTGCAGAAGACAAGATGGATAAGATGGTTAAGACAAAACTTCAGCAGGACAATAACCCCATTTCCAAAGTTGAAGTTGCAGAGCCTATTCCGTTAGGTGCAAAGATCAGGGGAGTTCTCGACAAACTCTTTGAAGACCGCGGCGAAGATGAAAACGACGGAGAATCCAGAGGCGGCCTGGAGAGCATTCTCAACAAGAGAGTATTCGTAACTGTTGGACTGTTCTCCATAATCAAACTGGTCAGGTTTGTACAGTTACTGGTACCTGCCTTTGACTTCTGCGTACCTAACAAGACATGCGTATCGGCTACTGAGGAAAATCCATGTGAACTGTTTGATTCAATAGAATTCCCTGTTGATGAATTCTTCCCGCCCCAGATGTTTGAGTTCCCCGGAGCTGTTGAACAGGAAAAGAAAATAAGGGCTGAGGCGGAAGATAAGAGAAAACAGCAGTAATGAGGCGGAAGAATAAAAAAACGACGGAAATAAAAGAAAAGAAGGGATAGTGAAAACTATCCCTTAATTTTATTGATAATCCTGGTACTACATTGACCTTCCGGGGATTATCGCATCGACAATTCCGTATACAACTGCTCCTATCAGTGCTCCCCATATGGTGACGTCAAATCCTTCCACCAGATATGCTGTTGCATATATTATTATGGCTGCAGTTATAAATCCGGTGATACCTCTGCCGAACGGAGTTGCGTCTATGCCAAGAAGCTTTGATACCAGGTAATCGATGAGGGCTAAAACCACAGCACTTACAATAAGCGACCATAGCCCTTCTATTCTGAAACCGGGTGTCAGAGCAGCTGTAATACCCAGAACAACAGCACCTACAATGAGCCTGACAAGAAGATGGGTCAGGCTGAAACCTCCTGCTTTTGCTGTATTATCATAATTATTGGCCAATTTCATCGCGTCCTTTCAATTTTATAGTTTGCAAATATTATTATTTATGATAATGAAAATTATTATACCATTTGCTTGTGCCAAAACTGCATTATTTTGGGACATCAGGACATATTATAAATATTTACTTCACAATGTCTTTTTGGTACAATTATCAATGATCATTAGTCTTTTGCAGCTGTTTGTGCAGTTGCGATTTTTTTATTGGAATCTGACAGCCTTTATGCAGTGGTGTTGATGCAGGTTTATTTTCCCTCAACGGGAGGTATTAATATTAATAAAGCAAAAATGAGGATGATATGTGTAAAGTGAGGCAATGTTATGTTTTTTAAGGATTTATTGTACGATGCCAAATGTATTTTGGAGAGGGATCCTGCTGCAAAAAGCCTGCTGGAGGTAATATTTCTTTATCCGGGCTTTCACGCAGTAGTATTACACAGAATTGCCCACTGGTTTTATAAAAAAAAGCTTTTCTTTATTGCCAGGCTGGTATCCCAGGTAAACCGGTTTTTAACAGGAATTGAGATACATCCCGGAGCGAAGATAGGAAGGGGATTATTCATAGATCACGGCATGGGTGTTGTAATAGGTGAAACTGCTGAAATCGGAGATAATTGTACAATATATCATGGTGTCACTCTGGGTGGAACGGGAAAGGACACCGGGAAAAGACATCCCACAATAGGCAATAACGTACTTATCGGTACAGGTGCCAAGATCCTCGGACCGTTCAAAGTGGGAGACAATGCGAGAATTGCGGCAAATTCAGTGGTTTTAAGTGAAGTAGAGCCCAATACTACGGTTGTCGGAGCCCCGGCAAGAGCGGTCAAGAGAGGCAACGTAAGGATAAAGCCTTCCGAGGAGCTTGATCAGATTCATATTCCTGACCCGGTGGCACAGGAATTGTGCAAGATTTTACGGAGACTGGAAAAAATAGAGGATATCGTCCTGGGTAAGGTTAATGATAATCCAGAAACAGCGCCAGGACCATATCGGGATAAATGTTAGCAAAGGTTTGCCCGAGTATTTTGCCGTTTGCTATAATCTGAGTATATCATGAAAGGAGATTTTGACACAGATGAAGCTCTACAATACCCTGTCCAGGCAGAAAGAGAACTTCAGACCGATACACGGGAATGAAGTAAGAATATATTCCTGCGGACCTACCGTGTATAATTACGCTCACATAGGAAATCTCAGGACCTATATCTTTATGGATATTTTGAGAAGGGTCCTTAAATATAACGGTTATAAATTAAAACATGTAATGAATATCACCGATGTGGGGCACCTAGTTTCCGATGCCGATGAAGGCGAGGACAAAATGATAAAGTCGGCAAAGGAGCAGCAGAAATCCCCGTGGGAAATTGCAGAATTCTACACGAAGAAGTTTTTCGAGGATATTGCTGCACTGAACATTGAAACGCCCGAGATAATCGCAAAGGCCACCGAGCATATCCCGGAGATGATCGAATTTGTAGAAGCGCTGGTGGAAAAAGGTTACGGTTATGAGACAAGTGACGGGATATATTTTGACATCGGCAAATTCGAAGGATACGGAAAGCTTTCCAGGCTGGATCTGGAAGGCCAGATTGCCGGTGCAAGGGTAAGCGTAAATGAGGAAAAAAGGCATCCGGCGGATTTTGCCCTCTGGAAAAAGGCACCCAGGGAGCATATAATGCAGTGGCCAAGCCCCTGGGGCATGGGCTATCCCGGATGGCACATAGAATGTTCTGCAATGGGAAGGAAGTATCTTGGAGACCAGTTTGACATCCATACGGGCGGAGTGGATCATATACCCATACACCATGAAAATGAAATAGCCCAATCCGAAGCATTATTGGGAAAACCTGCGGTAAACTACTGGATGCATGGAGAATTCCTTCTGGTGGACAACGGCAAGATGTCCAAAAGCCTTGGCAATACCTATACAATAGATGATTTAAAGGCGAGAGGATTCAATCCATTATCTTTCAGATACTTTTGCCTGAATGCCCACTACCGGAGCAAGCTTAATTTCACATGGGATGCTCTGAAAGCGGCCCAGGTATCCCTGGAAAGGCTTTATGAAGGCGCAGTTGCCCACAAGACGGCGGAAGGAAAAGTGGAACCGGAAGTAATTGAGAAGTTTAAAAAGGAATTTACCGAAGCAATTTCGGATGATCTTAATGTGCCTAAAGCCCTTGGAGTCACATGGAGTGTAATCCGTTACGGGATAAAATCAAAAGCGTTGTACGACCTTCTGGTTGACATGGACAGAATACTGGGGCTTGACATTCACAAGGCCGAGAAAAAAGAAGATGATGGTCAGGAATTGGATCCCGAGATCAAGGAACTGGTAGAAAAGCGTCAGCAGGCCCGAAAGGAGAAGAACTGGAAGCTGGCGGACGAGATCAGGGACAGGCTGAAGGAAATGGGAATCTTTCTTGAAGATACTCCTCAGGGAGTGAAGATAATAAAAAAGAGAACCGATTAAAACATATAAAGAAAATCAGTAAGAAAATCTGATTAAACTTAAAACAGCCCTGAATGGCCTTAAGGCAATCCTTTAATGCACATATAAAAACGTCATGGAAACATGACGTTTTTACTATTTTTGTTTTGTATTTGTTTTTATGGCTAATTAAGTAAAAGTGTTGACAAACATTTATATATACTGATTAAATAGGAATTGAACAGAATATTATGTTAACATTACCGGAAACGGTAGGTGCCTTATGATCAAAACTGGACTAAATGCATCAGCTAAGTTCAAATCTTATATTTTTTTATTTTCAAAATGTTTTTCAATCATCATATTATCTTGCGCAGCAGCAATCACTTTAGCGTCTTCATTAAAGCAGCCGGATCAAATCTATTTTTATACAGCTCTTGAATTGTTTTGTGCTTTTGTACAATTCATGATCTTTCTTGGAATATGGATGAATTACCACAACAATGCTCCCGGATATCTTGTTATAGGGTTCGGTTTTCTGGCCGTAGTTGTTTTCAACCTACAGCATATTATTTATTATTTTGCTGCTTTTACACGCCTGTTTTACTTTCAGAACCTGAGCACAAGATTTATGATCCTCAGTGAACTGGCTGAATCTGTCGTGATAGCAAGCTTTATCTTCAAAGAGCCACAAATTGCGATAGGCAGATGGAAAGGGCTTCTGGCAACCGTACTTTTTTCATTCCTGGTCTCATATGCTGCGTTTGCCTTTCCCAGGATGATACAGGAGTTTTTGATTTCAAACGGCGGAACCTATGCAAAACCGTTATTGGGCTTAATCACAGCTTTTCTGCTT
>JAMNYG010000140.1 GCA_023622945.1 Bacillota bacterium
GACAAGAATGTTGTAAATAGCCTCAATGCTCTTATGAACCAGATAAATGCGCAGAAGGGCAAGAAAATTGATGCCGGGTTTGCAGATACTCTTCTGGAATACATTTCATCCCTGATATACCTGTATGAAAATGGAGTGCCGCCGACAGATACGCAGTAGCAAATGCAAAAAATCATGAAGGAAGGCCTTTTTAGGTCTTCCTTCATGAATTTCACAGGTCTTTCTTTAAAAATTTATGGTCTTGCCCTATGGATTTAATAGCTTTTCTTTCGTGAGTGTAAAGACTTTGCCGGTGAGAAAGAAAACAACTCCTTTAGGGAAAGGAAACAATTCCGTTATGAATCCATGTTAACCTTGTAATCTTCTATATATTTTTTGAGCTTTTCAAGATAATCTTCCAGACCTAACAATTCCTCGTCAATGATCAGGTAACGCATGTCAGGCGTCCTGTTTGCAAAATGTCTGGCTCTGTCCGGTGCAAACACATAGGGTTTATCGGGAGTGGACATGCCTTTTGGAAGTCTTGTGCGCTCCCACACTTCTACAAGTTCGTTGAACACGCGCTTTCTTTCATCCAGGTTTTCTTCAATCATTTCCCTGGCTTTTTCAAGATTAGCCAAAGAATTTTCCCTGTTTGAGAAATGTTCTTTACTTGCCTGGCCTATGGCTTGCTCCAGCTCACCCAGCATCAGTACAAGGTTTACATTATGGAGCATCAGGTTGGCACAGGTCCTGTATATTTCCAGATCATACCTGTTTCTGACGTTTCTGGACAGGTTGTCATCGATGATCCATAATGCTCTTTGGAGCTTCTGCTTTTCAGCAGCGGCTCTGTGGAGAAGCTGAGCATATTGGCTGCACCAGAAGGGGTGATACTCCAATTCCTGGCGTGGGAAATCGGGAATGTGTATCTTTCCGACATCTCCCCAGTGCCATACACAGCGCTCGAATGTATGATAGTAGAATGTTGCGCTTTCCTGCAGGGTCTGGAAAAGCTCACGCATGTTTTTGGCTTCTTTTCCGAAATACTCGGTGAAGAACCGGTCCACCCATATGTTGACATCCAGGTCGCTTGAATTCCATGAGTATTCGGCAGCGCATATGAACCGCGGTACCCATGCCTGGGTATGAAGTCCTGAGTCATCCCAGGAAGTGGTAATGGAACCAAGAACCAGACCTGTCTTTCCGGCTGCGGAAATTGACTCTGCTGTATCCCAGAAGGAACCTTTGCGCACCCTTCTTATGTCAGGTCTCCACATTGAGTACTGTACCCATGGGAAGTATGTGATGACCAAAGGTTCAATGCCCGGGTTCGGCGCATATACCAATGAGTCATATCCGGCTTCCTTTAACATTTTTACATTTAACGGATCACGCCAGCTTATGGTTATCATGGATTTGGGAGGATTTGCACTGGAATCGGGTCTGTATCTTCCGCCCCAGCTGATGGCCCGTCTGCCCCTGGATTCTATGTGAGCCACAGCTTTATCCAGGAATATTTTCAGCAAACCTTCGCGACCGATCTCTTCTGCTTTTGCCTTGCAGCCGCATTCTTCTCCCAGGCCAAGTTCATATGTTTCGTCAGTTCCGATATGCAGGAATTCGCTTCCCGGAGTAGCTTCCATTGCTTCATCCCACAAATCAAACAGGAGATCGTAACTTCCCTGTTTTAACGGACAAAATTCCCATGCTGAATTGCGAATTTCCCTCAAATGCCTGTGCTGCGGGTGCTTAAGGATGTAGCTGACATGTCCCAAGCCCTGAACCAGAGGTACAATTTGCATATGATACTTCCGGGCGTATCTGCTCAATTCCTGCATTTGTGACTTGGTAAAGGCTCCGGGAGCACCTATTTCGGGATGACGTTCATATGCAAACTTGTCCTCCCATTCCCAAACCAGCACGTTCACCTTATACCGTGCCAGAGTTCTGATAAGGCTTTGCACATACTCATATGTTCCCTGGTGATGTTTGGTATCGTAGTGAATCATACGGTAAGGAATGCTGGGCCAATCCTCAATCTCCATACATGGGATATCGAGACTTTCAGGACGGACTGCCTGTATCAGTGTGCGAGTACCCCAAAACAGGCCGGCTGCATCATTTCCTTCGATTAATACTTCGGTTGGTGTAACCAGCATCCGGTAGCCTTCTTTTCTGCCTGTCCGATGGCTAAGCCTGACGACAGGTCCCTGGGAATCCCGGGCGATTTTTGCGTCAATTCCGTATTCGGCATTAAGCGTAGCTGTCAAATCTTCAGCGGCAAACTTATCTTCATCGTCTGCACCTTCCGGCAGTACAACTGAGAGTCCATTTTTCAATGAGAAAGTTCCGTCTTTGGGAGTGAGAATCTGGGGTTGAGGAATCAGGGTAATCCCAAGCTTTTCTTGAATGGTATAGCTCATCTTTTTTGGCTCCTTTCCTGTTATTTTTTCATTAGGAAAGAGGATGATCTGCTATTACCATTTTATTATACCTGCCGGGATGTACAAATAAACGGTTTTAAAAAATATTGATAATATCAAGAATTTTTTTAGATTGTACAAGTACATAACCGGCTCCAAAACCCGCCAGACAACTGTATGTATTTCTTACAGCCGTGATATATGTATGTTTTTGTTTGGATGTGTGTTTGTTTAAGTGCCTTTTTCAGTGTTTTTTAATGTTTTTTAGTATTCAGTGTTTGTTTTAATATTTTTAGTATTTATTTTTAATACTTTTCATTGTTCTTATGGTATTTGTTTTCCAGTACCTTTTCAGTGCCTTTTCTGGTACTTTTTTAGTGGCTTTATATTGTTAATTTTAGTGATTTTTAATGTCCGCTTTTAATTATTGAGCTCCCGGATGATTTCGTCGGGAACAAGCGCAGCGTGAATCTGAGGTGTTCCGCTTCTGTCCGAGTTAAAAATGACCCATCTGAGATCAGGGCTTAAATATGGATGTGCGTGAGTGTTCTGGGGTCTTCCGAATGATGATTTTGAGTGGCAGAATACCATATTCTTACCGGTTTTGATGCTGCCCAGAATAATGTCTCCGGTTGCAGGTTCATCACAGCAGAAGTAGTTTCCGCAAGGTGAAGCGCTTACATGCATATATGAATGGCCTTTGGCTATAACCCATGAAGGTTTTCCTTCGGCAACTCCCAAAAGATTGCCCTTTTCAGGAGCATAGTCACCGGTTGCATGAACGCTGAACAGTATTTGCTTTGTGTTTCCGATCCACGCCTCATGTCCGGTAATATGGGAGGTATACGGGTGACCCGCCATCAGGTAAGTCCGTTTTCCGCTTGATACATCCAAAAGGTACAATGTTCCGCCCTGGTCACCTACGAGGCGAATAGTCTTTCCGTTCTCATCTATTTGGGCTCCCCGGTTGTGCTGAACCAGTATCTTTTTGCCCTCTGAAGGTTCAAACTGGACATGAGTGTTGCAAATATCGGGACCGGTATCGATAATACTGCATTCTCCTGTTTCCAGGTCTATAAGCTGAACACCGAATTCCCTGTATTTGGGATCAACAACAACTCCACAGGCATAATATTTGTGATCGGGAGATACGGTACCATAGCTTCTGGCTTTAATGAATCCTTTATCTTTATAAAGTCGCTTAACCATAGTAATTTCGCCGGTACCGATATCAAATGAGACTATTTCTGCATCGCCGTTTTCGCAGTATTTCAGGGAATAAAAAATGCCGTCACGGGTTACGGCCACGCTACCGCAGCTTCGGGCTGCCACGCGCATTTTCCAGGTCTCAAACTCGCATATGACGCACTCTGCAGGATTTAACTCATCCTTATTATCATATCTTAAGAATACAAAGAAGCGTCCGTCTGCTGAGCAGAACGTGAATTCAGGATAGATATTGGTGACCTTTTCATTTCCTTCGGTTACCTGGTAGACTTCGGCACCCATTTCATTTGCATCCAGTTTTATTGCCACCGTTTAACTCACCTCCAATAATTTGGTTTTATTGTAATCATAATGTCATCTTATCACCAGGTACGCAGGTATTCAAGAAAATATTCACGTGATTTTATGTTAAGTGCAGATATCAATGGTTTAAAGTTGCTGAGAGTACCTAAGGAGGAAGTATTGGTCAGTTGAAGCAAAATCAGGCCTGCGGAACGGAATCTGGGTCGGAGGCAAATGAGAAATCTTTGAATAATTGCAAATAGAGTGATGAACAATAGAATTCAGAGGAGATGGTATGCCATGAATGGTAACGCAGAACTGCTAAACTATATATATCAAAACTCCCAGATGGGGCAGGATACAATAAACCGATTGCTGGGCATAGTAAAAGATGAAGACTTTAAAAGGCTTCTTGAATCTCAGTTCAGAGAGTATAAACAAATATTTGATTTGGCTGAGAAGAAGCTTGAGGAAAGCGGCAGTGAGGTAAAAGAAATCAGCCCCCTTTCAAAGATCCAGGCTTATATGATGATCGATATGAAGACTTTAATGGACAGGACTCCAAGTCATATTTCCGAAATGTTAATCCAGGGAAGTTGCAGGGGAATTATTGAGATAACAAGAAATCTAAAAAAATATAGCGATGCGGATCAGGATATACTTGACCTTGGTAATAAACTGTTGGAATTTGAACAGAGGAATATTGAAGAGTTAAAAAAGTTTTTGTAACAGCTAATCTGAGGCTAATCTGTTGTGCCGGCGTGAGAAAAATGATTTGCCGGCACAACAAAGTGAGTCAAAGACAAAAGTAGCGGTGCTAAAAATAAAGCATTTGGTGTAAATACTGAAGCAATAATGTGATAAAGATAAGCACTGAAGCGGCAGTGTAGCAGGATCCAGGACTAAAGCGGCAGAGCTACAGGTTAAAACAGTGGTTAAGCGGTCCTCGTCCTTTGCCAAGGTTCAGTCCTGCCTTCAGGGCTCCTGTTATATATTCCTTCGCGTTCCTTATGCTTTCCGGAAGAGTAAGGCCAAGGGCCAGGTTGCATGCGATGGCAGAGGACAGAGTGCATCCCGTACCATGGGTATTTGGATTTTCAATTTTCGGAGCCTCAAACCAATAGAACTTTCCTTCAGTACAGAGCAAATCATCTGCACTTTCTTCAAGATGTCCGCCTTTTACAAGCACGCTTTTGCAACCGAATTCCATGATTTTTTTGGCTGCCTTCTGCATGTCTTCCCTGCAGGTTATGGAAAATCCCGTCAGGGTTTCAGCTTCGGGAATATTGGGCGTTATTACCGCAGCAATAGGGAAAAGGTAAGTTATTAACGCATCGACAGCATTGTCCCTTAAAAGCTTGCCTCCGCTTGTGGAAACCATTACAGGATCGACAACGATGTTTTCTGCTTTATATTCCTTAAGCTTTTCACTTATTACCTTTATGATTTCAATATTTGATACCATCCCGATTTTCACTGCATCGGGCCTTATGTCTTCAAATACGCAATCAAGCTGGCTTCCGACAAATTCAGGCGTAGCTTCCAATACACCGTAAACACCGGTGGTATTCTGAGCCGTCAATGCGGTAATAACGCTCATGGCATACATCCTGTGGGCGGTTATGGTTTTGATGTCTGCCTGGATTCCTGCACCTCCGCTGCAGTCAGATCCGGCAATGGTCAGCACTTTTTTCATAGCATCATCTTCCATTCATTAAAGTTTTTATAATTATCATCGTAAAGTATTTTTTTAAATTTATTATCATCGTAAAGCATTTTTTAAATTATGGTCTTAAGAGTATTTTTTATATTATCATCTTCCATTCTTCAAAAGTATTTATATAAACATCCGCTGTAGCTTTTATTTCTTCCAGATCTTCAACGGCGCTTTGGTCATATACCCCCGTAACAATAAGTCCTGCTTTTTTGGCGCTTTTTATTGCATGAAGGGCATCTTCAAACACCATTGTTTCACTTTTGGGGGTTCCAAGCAGCTCCAGGACTTTCAGAAAAAACTCAGGATTGTCTTTTCCCGTTCCCGCCTGGGAGCATGTCAGAATAAATTCAAAATAATGATCCACGCCAAGCCGCTTTAAGGCGGCTTTTGCCAGGTCATAATCGGTGGCTGTGGCAACACACATTTTTATATTTTTCTCGTAAAGCATATCAAGAAACCGAGCGACAAAGGGTTTAAGGGGCACTTCCAGCCTGTATTGACTCTCAATCAGCCTGATGATCTCTTTTATTATCTCATCCGTATTTTTTGGAATTCCATATTGTTCTTTGAAATAGGAGGCCGACTGGGCAAGGCTCATCGTTTTCAGTATTTCGTTTAAATTGTCCGGGGGAGCGTAACCTTTAAGTTTTAAGTACTCCGCCCCCAAATTGTCCCAGAAGGGCATTGAGTCCAAAAGGACCCCGTCCAGGTCGAATATGGCTCCTTTAAGCTTCATGGTTTACCATCCTGTACGAAATTTCCTTAAGTTCCTTTACTGCAGAAGCAATGTCATCCCGGGCGAATATGGCCGAAACTACTGCAATGCCGTCCACACCGCTTCCTGCCAGTTTCATGACATTATCCCTGTTTATACCGCCGATGGCCACTACGGGTATTGACACAGTACTGCAAATCTCCCCTAGGGTTTCAAAGGAAACCGCTTCAGCATCAGGCTTGGTGGAAGTAGGGAAGACGCTGCCGACCCCTATGTAATCAGCCCCGTTCCTTTCGGCTTCAACAGCCTGTTCCACCGTTTGGGCCGAAACGCCAAGGATTTTGTCAGGACCGATAAGCTTTCTTACATCTTTTGCTGCCATATCCTTTTGACCCACATGGACCCCGTCGGCTCCGGAGGCGATGGCAACATCAACGTTGTCGTTAATTACAAAAGGAACATTGTATTTTCTTGCTATCTCCTTTATTTCCTTTGCCAGTTTAAGATAAGAATCATAATCCAGGTCTTTTTCCCTGAGTTGCAGGAAAGTTACCCCTGCTTTTAAGGCTTCCTCAACCACATGGGCAAAGGATCGTCCTCTAAGCCATGAGCGGTCTGTAACTGCATACAGGAGCATGGAAGATTTATCTACTTTCAATTTTTGCGCCTCCTTTAAGGGTTTCTGCATCAAGCTTGCTCATGGCATCGATGAGGTAAGTACGATAGGAAGAGGTGCCTCCGTCGTTTCTAACCAGCCTGTCATAAGCCAGCTCCCCGCAGAGACCGAAAGCGCTAACCGCAGCCGCAGTGGCATCCAGGTGGTTGTCAGGATTTGCGGCGCAATAAGCGGCAATCACCGCCGCAAGCATGCATCCGGTGCCTGAAACCTTGGACATCATGGGATGCCCGTTGCGGATAACGTAAACCTTGTTTGAATCAGCCACAATATCGATGGCACCTGTAATGGCGATTACAGCTCCGGTCCTTAAGCTTAAGTCTTTGGCAAAAGATATTGTTTCATCAAGGTTTTCATCTGTTACGGCATCGCTTACGTCTGCATCTACGCCCTTGGTGGTTCCGCTTCCCCTGGAGACGGTTTTTATCTCGGAAATGTTTCCGCGTATAACAGAAAACCTGACCTCTTCCAAAAGCTTAAAGGTGGTATCGGTACGCAGTTTTGACGCTCCCGCCCCTACCGGATCAAGGACTACCGGATGAGAGAGCTCATTTGCTCTTTTCCCTGTTTTAAGCATTGTTGCGATTGTTCTTTCATTAAGAGTCCCGATATTTATAACGAGAGCATTGCAAATGCCTGTAATTTCCACGGCGTCCCTTTCATCATCGGCCATAATGGGTGAACCGCCACAGGCTAAAAGTATGTTTGCAACATCGTTTACGGTAACGTAATTTGTGATGCAATGGACCAAGGGAGTTTTCTCATGAACATTTTTAAGGATACTGTCAAACATGGCAAAACCTCCTTCAACGTTAAAAGGTACATATCTATTATTGATTGATGAATAAAAGGTAATACGGAGGGTAACGCGGAGGGAGGCGAAAAACAAATAGGAAGTGCCTAATAGGTACTTCCTATTTTATTTGCAATATGATTTCCCTACGTTGGCATTACCCAAATCAGGTTCAAAGGGTCGAAGCTGTACCCGCTTCCTCTCAGCCTGCAACACAAGCTCCCCTGCATATTTAGTTTTATTGAATGTTACCACATGTACGGGCGGTTGTCAATAACAGGTACCGTAAATGTATATTTTATTATCTAAAATGTACAATATCCCAGGCGTATTATTGCCGCAATAGTTTTACTCTTGACTGTAAAACAGCCTGAAGCTTATCTGCCTCTTGAAGGTTCCACCACAGGGGTCTCAATTCCCGGGATTCCTTCCACTCCGGTGATCTTAAAGGTTTTGTTGTTTTCATCGATTTTTACCGTCACTCCGTTGGAGAACCGGGTCTGCTGAACCTTAAAGTCACCGGAAAGGAACTGGTGGTCTACAATGGACTCATATCCTACTGCTTTATGCAGCTTAATCTGCATCCTGATTTGTTCAAAGACCTTTTCGTCATCTTCAGCAAGGCTGACCGACGGAGGCGCTCCGTTCAGCATCTGCCCCAGTACATCACTAACATTGGGGAGCAGGCAGTCATGATATACTATGTTCCACAAGGGCACCGGAATGCCGACGGTCTCGCCTGCCATATCGTAACCATAAACAATTTTGTGAAAATCCACCAGCCTTGCCGAGTAAAAATACGGTGCTGCCCAGTCTTTGGGATGCTCGTTGTTTAACAGCAGGCCGCAGTCGTTAATATACTGGAATATTTTTCTCTGGGCATCCCAGTATGTGTTGCGGGTTTCTGGATGCCTTGGGTCGTAGCATTCATAACAGCTTATGTAATTGCCTATCCAGTATGTGTCGGGATGAGCGGTCTCCAAAAGACCTTTTGTGGGAGGATAGTCGGTTCTTCCTACCTCAAAGTTCAGCCTGAGATACTTGAGGGCTTCCCTGGCGCAAATAAGGGAAGTAAGACCGCTGGCCCAGGTTTGGCGCCTGTTTGTGGATCCGTCGGCATAACGCAGCAGCACTGACTCATCAAAAAGGGCTGAGTCCATTGCTACGTCGTGGTAATTGTCTCCTCCCAAACCGAACAGGCAACCCAGCTTTTGAATACGCGTAGCCATGTTGTCAAATTCTACCGGTCCTCCGGCATCCGGAGCGGGAGGGAGCAGGTCAGGATACTGGATGTCGTGTCCCCACCTTTGCCAGCTGCGGACATGAACATGCAGGGTAAAACCGGTTTTGTTACAGAACTTTTCAACCAGATCCGCGGCCTGGGCAAAAGTCATGCGTACTTCATACTGCTTCCGTCGAACGTCATGGTGCAGGAATGCCACCCTGGTATTAACGGCGCCCATCAGGCGGTCTATCTTTGGATTGACTTCATTCTTTTCCCTCAGGGTAACGCATTTGCCGCGTTCCTCGGCTATTTTACGGTAGGCCTTTGCCAAAGATACATAATTTCCGCCCTTGAAAAAGTGATAGACAAGCTTTCTTGGGAAACTGCACTTACCCCAGCTGGGAAGCCAGTAAAGGCGGTATCCGGTAGGTCCTCCTGCAGGATGGTCCAGTTCCAGATAGCTGTCAGCCCAGCATGCTTCATCTATTACCGCCAGGAAAGATGCTCCCTTGTCAACCGCTCCCCACCAGGGCATGGACAGCCTGTTTTCCACAGCAGGCTCATAGGTGGGTCTGTAACTTGACCACCACTCGGTATCTGTGCCGAATAATTCTCCGTATATCTGAAAGCGTTTTTTATCACCGAACTGATAAATGTCCCCGTATACGTCACCTATCTCCTGGGGCCAGTTGCCGGGAATGATGACGCCCTGCTTGAAACATGCCACCAAATAAGCGTCGCTTGTCCGGGACAGAAGAAAATTTCTTGGATACATCATGCCCTTGATTTTGAAACGCTCATTTTCTTCAAAAGGTGTAAGCTGGACTTCCAGACGGTTTTCATCCAGTATGTACATAAGCTGCAGGTGCAGATGAGGATAATCGGCAATAAAGACCTTTTCTCCGAAACATCTCATTGTTGCAGAACTGTTGTCGAGAAAGTTATGCTTTTCAATTTTGCCTTCTCTCTCAATAACCACTTCATCATAAGGTTTATCCGACATCTGCCAGACATGATCGGCCTGCTTGTCGATGATGCGAACGGCCATGTTTGAAACGGGTATTTCCACTCTCAGGTACTGATTTTCAAGGATATAAACTTTTCCATCCGACATGTTATTACCTCCAGAACAAAAAAGTATTTTGTGTTTTCAACCCTGCAGAAAAAGAATCGAGTGAAGCCTTCGGCAGGTAATTTTTCATGATGCGTTTGTGAATAATTCTTAATGGTATGTTTATGGGTAATTTTTGATGATGCCTTTACCTGGATGGTATATCGGCAGTTAACATATGTCAATAGACAAAGTTGTATAGAAACTGTCAAATCTAAAAAAACAGGATGGGAGCGTTTATATAAGAAAGGAGTGCCTGTACGGGAAATACGTATCCAATGCTTATTCAGCCTTCAATCCGATTTGGTCTCAATGGTGTTCATGTTTTGTATACAGAGATGGTCATATTTCATATTTATATGTTACAATGAATAGGGTCGACATAAATGTGTTAATATCGGTTTAAATATAAAGAGGAATCAGCAGTTTAAATATGAAAGGGAAGCGACTTTATTTATGTTTTTACGTAATCGGGATCTAGATAACGGTGAAAGACCTTTGTTCGTCGATATATTAATCTTTGCCCTGCCCATTATGGCAATGAACTTACTGCAGCTGCTTTTCAATGCGGCCGACATGGCAGTGGTGGGAAGCTTTTCGGGCAGCAGGTCTCTGGCTGCGGTGGGTGCAACGGGTTCCCTCATAAACCTTTTGGTTAACCTGTTTATGGGATTATCGGTAGGAACCAGCGTCATTGTGGCACAGGACTATGGTGCCGGACAACCCGGTCACATCAGCCGTTCTGTTCATACTTCAATAGAAATCAGCATTATTACCGGAGTAATTGTCATGGTGACAGGAATATTGTTTTGCCGGCCTATGCTGGAAATCATGGGCACTCCCGAAGACATTATTGATCTGTCGGTATTGTATATGCAAATTTATTTTATCGGCATACCCGGCAGCATGGTATATAACTTCGGTGCTGCAATACTGCGGGCAATAGGTGACAGCAGAAGGCCCATGTACTACCTGACCGTTGCAGGTGTTTTGAATGTAGCGTTAAACGTGTTCTTTGTTATTGCATTCAGAATGGGAGTGGCAGGAGTAGCCTGGGCTACGGTTATTTCCCAATATCTTTCGGCAGTACTGGTATTGATTTGCCTGTACAGGAGTGAGGGAGCTATACGCTTTATCCCCCGGAGGATGCGCATAGACGGACAGAAACTTAAAGATATTGTGAGGATAGGGCTGCCTGCAGGTTTGCAGAGCCTGTTGTTTTCCATATCCAATGTTTTGATCCAGTCAGCGGTAAACTCATTCGGATCCACAATGGTTGCGGCAAACTCGGCTGCAGGCAATGTAGAAGGATTTGTGGGCACCCCGATGAACGCTTACTACAATGCAGCCATCACGTATACCGGTCAGAATATGGGTGCAAAGAAGTATGATCGTATCGATACCGTCGCAAAGATTTGTACAGTACTGGTGTTTGTCACATGGATTATACTGGGAGGCACGGTTATACTTTTCGGAAGGCCGCTGCTCAGGGTATATACATCCGATCCTCAGGTTATCGAGCTTGGTATGCTGCGCATGAAGGTTATGATGGCCGTATACGTCAGCTGCGGAATCATGAATGTATTTCCCGGACTGACCCGCGGGATGGGTTATTCTGTACTGCCCATGCTCTGCACGCTGATAGGCGCCTGTGTTATGCGAATAGTATGGCTTGCCACCGTTTTTGCCTGGAATCCTACGGTAATCACCCTCTTTGCCTGCTATCCCGTCACATGGACGCTGGCGGGACTTGGACAGGTGGCAAGCTTCTTATATGCGCGGCACCGGATACGCAAACAATCCGCGGCAGAATGCGAGACTGCGGAGGTTGAGCCGCTGCTTGCCAAAAAACTGTGAGGGCAGGGGAACGGCTTTAAAATATGTACATTGGTTGCGGCTACACAGCCTATTGTGAGGAATAATTTAACAGGAGTATAGGAGAGTGAACGCTTTGCCGACACAACGTTACTCGGTTATCCAGCCACCTATTGAAACTCTGCTTACATGGATAAAGTCCGGAGAAATAGCTATCCCTGAAATCCAGCGTCCTTTCGTTTGGGATGCAACAAAAGTGCGAAACTTTTTGGATTCATTGTTTCAGGGATTTCCGGTGGGATATTTAATCGCATGGCGAAACCCCAATATAAGGTTAAAAGACGGTACGCTTTCTGCCGGAAAACGTATTTTGATCGACGGGCAACAAAGGGTTACTGCCTTGATGGCTTCGTTGCTGGGGCGTGAGGTAGTGAATAAGAATTATCAAAAGGTCAGAATACGTATTGCCTTTAATCCTAAAGAAAAAATATTTGAGGTAACAAACCCTGCCATTGAAAAAGACAGTTCATGGCTGTCGGATATATCCCTTGTGTTTAACCCTCATACCAGCTTGTTTGAACTTGCAAAAAGATATTGCGAGAAGAATCCGGATATTACGATAGATGAGGTTTTTAAAAGCATAGAATTGCTAAGGGGGATTACAAACAACCAGATCGGACTTATAGAGCTTGACTCAGAACTTGATATAGAAACGGTTACTGAGATTTTTATCCGGGTTAACTCTGAAGGAGTTCCTTTGAGCCAGGCTGATTTTGCCATGTCAAAGATTGCAGTCAACGAAACTTACGGAGGCAATATGCTCCGTAAGGCCATTGATTATTTTTGTCACCTGACCGTAAATCCTGAGTTTATCAATGTTATAAAGGAAGATTCTGAATTTGCCGGCAGCGAGTTTTTCCCAAAAATGACTTGGCTATGCGGAGAAAGCAGCCATCTGTATGAACCCTCCTATACGGATATGCTGAGAGTGGCTTTTACTTCCCAGTTTAAAAGAGGACGGCTGAGCGAACTGGTAGCTTTGCTGTCAGGCCGTAACTTTGAAACCAGGAGTTACGAGGAAGCCATAGTAGAAGATTCTTTCAGCAGACTGAAAAAAGGTGTCTTGGATTTTATCAACGAGACTAATTTCCAGCGTTTTGTTATGATTATACGTTCGGCCGGTTTTGTGCATTCCTCTTTGCTTGGCTCACAAAACGCGCTGAATTTTGCTTATATATTGTATTTAACCATGCGTGCCCAGGGCATACCTGCAGGTGAAATTGAGCGTTATGTACGACGCTGGTATGTAATGTCAATCCTTACAGGTCGCTATTCAGGCAATCTGGAAGGTGCAATGGACTATGATATCCGTCAAATGCATATTCAGGGTGTGCAGCCTTATTTGGATGCAATAATTGGAAGTGAACTGTCGGAAACCTTCTGGGAGGTAGCCTTACCCCAGGCACTAAATACGTCTGTAGCCTCCAGCCCCTATTTCAGAGTATTTCAGGCTGCCCAGGTAAAGTTGGGAGACCGGGGTTTTCTTTCCAGAGATATCACTGTACGCGAACTAGTTGAAATCCGTTCCGATGTGCACCACATTTTTCCCAGAGATTATTTAAAGAAGAAAGGATTTTCCAGAGGGCAGTATAACCAGATTGCCAATTATGTAATAGCTCAGAGCGAAATTAACATTGCCATAGGGAATAAAGAGCCAAGAGTTTATTTTAGTGAGCTCTTGGCGCAGTGCCAGGGAGGTCCCAAAAAGTACGGCAACTTAACAGATTTGCAGGAGCTTAAGGAAAACCTGGCCATGAATTGCATACCTGAGGGAATGGAAGAAGCAACTTCAGATGATTATGATGAATTTTTAAGAAAACGCCGTAAATTAATGGCGGAAAAAATAAGGACTTATTTTGAAAAGCTGTAGTAAAAACAAAAAGGCATAATGATAAGTTGCCTATTCAAACATATAATGCCCCTCAGGCTTAAGGTCGGGCAGGTTCAGCTTTGAGTCCCTCACCAGGTACCTTCGTATGTCATGGCAAAGATCGCACTTTCCTGCGTAACTCTCTTTGGCGACAAAGCCATACTCCCTTGCGGCAAGGTCATACAGCCCTTTTATGCCGGTTGTGTACAGGGCATGGATGACCGGGTATTTTTCGGGAGCGGCGCCCTTTGCCAGATCCCTTAAGGCGATTGAAAGACCCGGACAGGACTGGGGGATGAAATTACCGTATAAATCTATGTGAAAATGGTGAACGCCCGTAAGTTCCATGCAGGGAGCAGAGCGTTGCAGGATTTCCTTTACCGAAAAGGTCTTGAGGTATTTTTTGAATGTATTCAATGCCCTGCCTTTTAGGTTAAGTGGATATTTTCTTAGCAGTTGCAATGTATATCCGGTGCCAAAAAGCCTTTCGTAATCTTCCAGCCTGTGGGTCCTGGTGTCTTCCATGGCATCCAGGGGGCTCCAGAAGTCCATCAGCCATGGGAAGACTTCTATTCCAAACTTATGGCATGCCTCTATGAGGCCTTTTACTTTGCAAAACGGAACATATTCGTTATGGAAAGGATCAATAGATATAAGCAGAGTGTTCACATTGCGACTTTTAAGTTCGGTCAGCAAATCCCCGGCACTTTTGATATCTTTAAACCAGGAAGCGTTGGTTTCTATGTATTCTATATGTATACCGTGGTTTTCGGCAGATTTAAGAATGGGTAAAAGAGCCTTCGGGTTTAAAAGAGGTTCTCCGCCTCCGATATGAACGGCATAGCAGCCCAGTTTCCTTAGAGTGCTGAATATTTCATCTGCAAGCTCAGCTGTCATATAATCCTTCGGCCAGTGAGGAGAACTGTTGTACACACAGTGCCTGCATCTTGATGAGCAGTAGTAATTGGTTATGATCCCACCGGAAACCAGACGGTTAAATTTAAGCATCGCATAAGCCACTCCCATCAAAATTTCTGTAAACCCTATTGTACAATTATAACGGGATTGTTACAAGATTAAAACATTATTATGTAAACACTTGCGTATATTGATATGGAAACTAAAAAATTGCATTTAAATGAAAAATTTTTGAATAGTTATTGACATATGTCAAAAACTATTTATAATAATAATTAAAGTGACATATGTCAGAAATTATTTGGTGGGAGGTGTAACATATGCCTGGAAGAAACGGAACAGGGCCAATAGGTGCAGGACCTGCCGGAGGAAGGGGATTAGGTCCTTGCGGTACCGGGTATGCAGTCAGGTATGGTATCGGACCAGGGACTGGATGCAGGTGTGGTTTTGGAATGGCGTTCGGAAGAGGAGTTGGAGCAAACAGGAATTCTGATATGACAATAAAAGAAGTGCTTCAAAACCACAAGGAATTCTTGAAAAAAAAGCTTGAATTTATTGAGGAACAGCTGAAAAACCTGTAAGAATCCAAAAGATACGTATGTTAAGGGCATCTTAAGGTCACATTAAAGCTGTTTCAACGACCGTTAAGAATTGTCAGAAATAACCAGAGGATACTCTGGTTATTTCTGACGGAACAGAGGTGATATATTGTGCCAAGGCCGCGAAAATGCAGGAGAATTTGCCGTTTGCCTGAAATAAATATGTTTGGGCCATTGAATTCTTTAGGAGCAACAGGTGAACATATAGATATGACGGTTGACGAGTATGAAACTATAAGATTGATTGACCTGGAAGGTTTATCCCAGGAAGAGTGCGCAGACCAAATGAACGTAGCAAGAACTACTGTGCAGGGAATTTATGCAAATGCAAGGAGAAAGGTTGCAGATTTTTTAGTTAATGGTAAAGTTCTGAGGATTCAAGGGGGAGAATACAGGCTATGCAAGGGGCATGAAAAGACCTGTGGTCGGGGCAGCTGTCATAGGTATAGGCATGGAATGATATTTTCTGGAAAAATTGATGACAAAGAGTAAATGCTTTGGAAATTGCAGTTGAGGGTATTATGAAAATGCCGGCTTTTAGCATGAGTACTGTGATAATTGGCAGAGTTGATGACAAAATCCATGCACAATTATATTTTACATCCTGTGAGTGTGATATCATATGGTATGTTAGAAACTTAATCTCATAAATGTGAAGTAAATATAAAAGGAGATGGGTGTCATGAAAGCTGCTTTTGTAAAGAATCCCCTGAACAAGGTACCTTTATCCCTGATAATTGATGACTCGGCACCTCTGGTCAACGTCAATTATTTCTGGCTCAGGGACAGGATTGCACAGACCGGCCAATATCAGAGGTGGGAGGATGTTCCCGTGGTAACTCCCGAATTCTTCACCAGGGAATTTGCAGAATGGTGCGCAGAAAACGGTGTAAAGGGCAAATTCAGTGTTATTCCCTGCCCGGCTGCTATAGGCAGGATTGATGAGGGTTTCCCCTTGTTTACCAGGGAACAGCTGTCCAGCTGGCTGACAATGTGCAGGGAGGTCATAGCACCAAATTTTGACATCACCCCTGAAATGCTTACCCATTCGTTTGTAGTTGATTTAAAGACCCTTAAGCCCCTTGAATCCCGAATATGGGAGCAGTTTGAATGGCAGCAGCTGGATGACCTGGAACTGACCGTTGAATACATTAAACTTGCATGCAAGATACTTGACAATGTAGGCTTACCTCCTGAAGGAGTCACATCGCCCGGAGGATTTGGCTGGAAGTCCATGGAGCTGTACTCAAAGGCTGCGGGGATTGCCGTAAGGGAGGTTACGGGAAACAAGACTCCTTATTTCTTTAAAAGAGTGGAAACCCAAAATACAAACATAGAAGTGCCGGTCTGGCACATTGACAGGGAAAACGGGACGGCCGTAGGAGAAATAATCGCGTGTACTGGAGATTATACGGGGTCCTGGACAGGCTATGGAGAAGTTAATGCTGATTATTACATAACAGAAGATCTGAACGGAGGCCGTCTCCCGGAGGTCATTGATGCCGGCAGTCCATGCGTTTTGTGCAGCCACTGGCAGGGGTTTTACGGCATGCATGACCAGGACAGAAGGGGATTTGAGACCCTGAAGACCGTTGTTAATCGTCTGAAGCAGAGGGATCCTCATAACGAGAAAACCTGCTGGCGCAAGGTAAGCGAAATCACCAATTATGCCTGTGCCCTGGCCCTGGCTGAAATGAAAGTGGAAGATAACAGTATAGCATTTGATTTCCCGGTCATAGCTCCTGAAATTACCGTATCCATAGAGTACAACAAACCGGCAAGAATATCCGTGGACGGAAAACCCTTAAAAGAAGTGTATGCACAGAAAGATCTGGCAGAAAACACATATTATCAGAAAGATGGGGTAATACTGGCAGCTTTCACTCCATCCCACAGGAATCCGGTACTGGTTGTAGAATAGACTGGAATATAGAAATAGCCAGGAATTCAGTATCCGGCTGTTGAACAGAAAACTTCCGGGGAAGACATACGGGATCAACCGGTGGGCAAGAGCCTTATTGTTAAAAAAGTGCAGGAAGCAATTCTTCAAATAAGACTCCTGTGCGACAGGGTATGCAGGATAAGAAAGCAGACATGGCATACCGGATAAAAAGAAAAGGAAACAACAGCAAGGGGTGCGGATACCTGAATACGTGTCTGAACGATTGCCTTTCGGTATCGGCATCCCCTTGATTTATGATTATGGATTGTTCCTATATTACATGGATTATCTTCAGCATTGTATTGATAGTTTCAGCATTGCATTGGTAGTTTCAGTATTGCATATTGTTTCAATACTGCATGGGTCTGTAATTGAAGACAGCCTCTATGCGTGCAGATACCTGGATCATCCCGGGCTGAACAGGTGTTACGGATGCAGCGGCCTGATAAGGCAAGGGTTCCGGAGTGTCAAATTCAAAGCTTCTTTCAGTTATATGAGCCGGCACCGGGGATACTTCAAGATTCAGTTTTTGCCCCAGGGTTCTGGCTTTGGCCAGAGCATCATCCACTGCAGCATTAAGAGCCTTTTGATAATACCCTGAAGGATCTTCAACAGAAAACCTTATGCTCCTCACTACATTTGCTCCTTTTTGAACCGCGGCATCAATGATGACCCCAATGCTTTCCAGTTCCCTGATCGTGATATTCAAAAGATGTTCAACCCTGTAACCTCTAAAAACCTGCTGCCCGTCAACAAAATCATATTGGGGAGAGATGCTGTAGGAATAAGTTTGGATGTCCTCAGAGGGGATATCATGGTTCCTTAGAACCTGAATGATGGCTGTCATCCCTGCTGTGTTTTCATCCTGGGCAGCCTTAAGTTGTTGGTTTTCGGTGACGATGCCCAGGATCACCTCGGCCATATCAGGCTGAGCCAGGATGTTTCCAATCCCTTCAACCTTCAGCCTGCAGACATTATGGTCGGCACAAGGCTGTAGGCTGAAGCCTGGAACATATGAGGGGTAGCTGTAATTTATGCCTGAAGGTATGGAATAATATGCCATGGTTTCAAGCCTCAGCTTTCAAAACAACATTTACTGTATATATAATATGTAAATCGTGTAACTTGTGCGTCCTGGACATAATGCCCGCGAGCTTTGCTCCGCAGGGATATTCTTATGGAGCTTGTGGCCGATATTCTGACGGAGCTTACACCTGAAGCTTGTACAATTCCCTGGGGTTGTGCCAGAACCATTTTCTTGCAATATCCAGAGCCTGGCTTTCTGTCATTTGCCCGTTAATGACTCTCTTTGAAAGTGCTGCGGCTACATCCTCTTTAGCCATTACAAGATGCCCGTAGACTTTTTCCACCGGGAGATCGTAATCACCACCGAAAGCCGAGATCTTGCTGACGGGGATAAGGTCCAGAGCTTCATCCAAAGCTTCGGTAGCAAATTTTTGCGAAATAATATGTGTCCAGCAGAAGTTCAACCACACGTTCGGGAAACCTTTGCCCAGCATAAGGGATTCTCTTACCCAGGGATACCCCAGGTGGAACATGTCAAATCTGGTGTTTGGATGGCGTTGTATAACAGGGATCATGTGCAGGGGATCCAGCTCCCTGAAATCTCCCCAATAGCCGGTAT
The DNA here is from genome assembly GCA_023622945.1 of Bacillota bacterium. Lineage (GTDB taxonomy): Bacteria > Bacillota > Clostridia > Acetivibrionales > JAMNYG01 > JAMNYG01. The sequence continues at coordinate 19,001 of JAMNYG010000140.1, forward strand.
GTACGGCAATTACCATGTCGAGTTCCGTAGCATAGGAGATAGCTTCATCCATTACATAATCCCGTAAGGGGTTATTGCGGGGAAGCCGGTCGCAAGTTCCGTTTTTCAGCTGATTGAAAGCAGACAAAGCTTCTTCTCGGCATGGAGTTTTGTACGGTTCTGACCTCATTTTTAAGCCTACTGCCTTATCCTGGATTTTGGAACGCAGGATATAACGGCGTACGGCGTCCAGGTAATCATCCAGCGTTCTGATGGTAGCATCAGGTTCAAATTCCGGATGAGCCAGTGCATCCCAGGTTTCAAGTTCATACAGCATTGGCCTTAAGGCAACCAGCAGAGGAGATTCCAGATCTCTGGTGCCCCACTTGATGGTCAAAGCAGCTTTTATCCTGCAGGCATCTCCCAGTACACGCTGATAAATCCCTGGAGTGTTGTTGGCCGCTATCGCTTCGGACAAAGCTCTGTACGTTTGCCTGTTGATGTCCTCAAAACCATAGAACTTCTTTGCTGCCAGAAGGGCTGCTCTCGAATAGGAGGTGTGGCGGATTTGTTCCCAGTATGGTTCAAAAAGGTTCCATCTGACATCCAGGGGGATCCGATGATCAAAGAGGGATCGGTAGTCACTCTCACTCATTCCGGCTCCGAACAAATCAAATCTTGTATAATGGGAAAACAGGATGAATACGTCCACGACTCTCCCGGTGCGGTTGGATTCATGCATAAGGTGTTCGTGGGCATCGATAATGTAAAAATCTTCCATAGCCTCAAAAAGTTCTTTTGCCAGCTGGACCTGCTTTTCATTCATATTACATTCCTCCATTCTCAAATTTGTATTGTGATAATCCTGCGGGTATTCAGATGTTCAGGTTCTGTTGCAATTTGCATGATGTGATTATTATGCCGTCAGATGATGCGTTAATGTGCAAGGAAGTGTTCTGCTAATAATTGCATTATATCATGAAATAAAACGGAAGGGGACACCTTTCAAGCTACTAAACACTTTTTCAAAGGGCATGAATATTTCTCAAAAAGAACAGCACGATGACACTTCTCAAACAACGTGAGCACTCCAGCGATGCGGATAAGTGCTCCATACCTTGTTCCGAGAAGTGTCACCGCATCTTAACTTCTTAATGAAGAGGGTGTTATCAGGTTGCATATCATATTTCCTTACGGCAGCACAAGCATGCTGCCACAGCAGGCAGGTCAGCTTAAACTACTGCTTTTCGGTTTCCATTTTGCAATAGAGTCTTTTTAGGACGTCCATTACCTCTTTTATACGTTCATCTGCTATGAAATAGGTGACGTTTTGCCCGGATTTCCAATAGTCAAGTATTCCGTGAGCTTTTAAAATTGCAAGGTGCTGTGACAGCGCCGACTGAGTGATATTTGGAATTTTTTCCGCCAGTTGGCTGACGGTTCTGGGTTTTTCTATCAATTCGCACAAAATCAGCAGCCTGTTTTCGTTTGCAAGGACCTTAAGCAGCTCCGCCAATTTTTTTGCCTGTTCTTCCATTTACATTATCCTTTCCTTATCATTTCTGTGCTTCAATATACAGATTGCCTGGGTCATGGTACCCATAGGACAGTATACACACCATGTGCGGGGTTTGAAAAGTATCATGGTAATCAGGCCCAGTACCGTGGAAGTAAGCATTACTCCGTAAAACCCAAAGGCAAACTGGGCAATCCACGGATGTACAAAGGATGTGTCAACCCAGTTCCAGGGGAGCTTGAATACCCACAGGAGCGTTACAGCTTTTTTTAACGTTGCGCCCGCAAAGACCAGGTAAGTTGAATACAACATAAAGCCAAACATGGTCATAAAGAAGGTTAAAAAGCCATATCGAAACCATTTGGATGCCAGAAACCTGGGAGGAGCCTTTTTTCTGGAGATTCCCAGCCTGCCGCCAATCAGCGCAAACAACTGCCCTCGTCCGCAATATTTGTTGCAGTAGGCCTTATTTCCTCTTATTACTGAAATGGCAAGTGGGGTTATAAAGCAAATCATACCAAGCCATGCGAATAAGATGTTAAAGAATCCAAGGGAGAGATAAATAACAGAAAAAACCCATAGATAATCGTACCATTCTTTATGCCTGGGCATAGGCAACCTCCTTCGCATGAATTGATATTAGCCGTGCGGGGCATTCCAATGAACATTTTCCGCAACCAATGCACTTGTCGGGGTCTACCTGGGCTATGATACCTTTTGGTACTGAAATGGCCTGCCTGGGACATACCTTCATGCAGCTGCCGCAGGCCACGCATTCTGGGGATACTACTGCCATCCTTTTAGCTTTGTGCATAAACACCACCGTTTGTAATATTAGTATTTTAGTAATTACTAATATACTAATATGCATACCCTTTGTCAAGTGTTATAAAGTTTGAATGTCTGGTGTGTTTATTTGGTTTCAGATGTCTGTAGGTGTTTAAATTCAAGTGAAGCAATTGATTACTAACTTAAGGAAATTTCAGATTTCCGGATATGTTTAATTGGTTTTTGGATATCCGAGCATGTTCAAATTCATGTAAAGTGACTGATTAAGGTGGAGATTATCAAGGCTTGGAGGAATAATAGATAGCCGGGTTTTTGGAATAGAAGGGTGGAGATGGAAGATAAAAAGACGAAAGGTGAAAGCACAAAAGATGAAATATAAAGAATGGGTGAATGATAACAGATGAAGATAAAAGATGGAAAAACTGAGCTTAGTGTAAAATTGTTTTAGGTTAAAAAAACAAGAGACCCCTCTTTTTTGGTAAAATATTGATCAACGAAAAACAAACAAAATACCAAGGAGGAGTCTCTTATGAGTAATATT
>JAMNYG010000056.1 GCA_023622945.1 Bacillota bacterium
TAGTATACTTTGGTGATAGCGGAAGAGCCCCCTATGGAACAAAATCAAGGGAAATGGTGATAAAGTATACTCTTCAGAATATAAGGTTCCTGCTGAACCAGGACATTAAAATGATAGTAATAGGATGCAACACTGCAAGCGCATGCAGCTATGAAGTGGTCAGGAATACGTTTGATATACCGGTGATAGAGGTTATTAATCCCGGCGCAGCAGCTGCCGTACGGGAGACCAAAAATGGGAAGATTGGTGTTATAGGTACCACAGGAACAATAAACAGCGGAATATACGAAAGAGCTATAAGCAGTATAGATAACCGGCTGGAGATTTACTCCAGGGCCTGCCCGCTTTTTGTACCGCTGGCCGAAGAAGGCTGGTGGGAAAACGATATAGCTCTCAGAATAGCCGAGGAATATCTGTTGCCTTTAAAGGAACAGGGCATTGACACCCTGGTGCTGGGCTGTACCCATTATCCTCTGCTTCAGAATACAATTGCCAGGGTTATGGGGGAGAATGTCAGGCTTGTAAGTTCAGGACGTGAAGTGGCCAAAGTTGTGAGGGATCTGATAAATAAAAACGGATGTCAAAGAGACAGCAAAATAAAGCCTGTTTACAGATATTATACCAGTGACAGCGTGGAGAAGTTTGAGACTCTGGGAAGCTGTTTTCTCGGGAAAGAGATACACTCGGCAGAAAAAGTGGATATTGAGAAATACTAATTCCGGAGGTGCATGTACTGTGAACAAAGACGTAATAATATCCGTAAGGGGCGCCCAATATGGAGAAAATCACACTGTCGACACTATAGAACTGATAACCCAGGGGAAATACTTTAAAAAGGGAGACGATTATTATATAACCTACAGGGAAAGCGAAGTAACGGGCATGGAAGGAACAACCACCACCCTCAAGATTTCTGATGGCGTTATAACGTTGATGCGCTTTGGTGCGGTGAATTCACAGTTTGTTTTTGAACAGGGAAAAAAACATATATCCTATTACGACACCCTGTATGGTGCATTTACCATCGGAGTTTTTGCCAATGAGGTTGACATAAAAATAAACGAACGGGGAGGAGAAATCAAGGTAGATTATCACCTTGAAATTGACAACAACAGACACGGAGAAAACGATTTTCATATGTTCATAAGAGAGGTAGGGAGCACCGATGACAAACACAATAGAGAATTTAAGAAAGGAAATTGAGGTTGTAATCAGAAAAGCAGTTGAAAAGGCTGAGAACGCCGGCGAAATTCCCCAAATAGGGATAGACCAGGTGATAATAGAAACTCCGAGGGAGAAAGAGCACGGGGACTTTTCAACCAACATTGCCATGCAGGCTGCAAAACAGGCTAAAATGCCTCCCAGGAAAATCGCTGAAGCAATCATCAGGAACATGGATTTATAAATTTCCGCCTGAAGACAGGCTGGCTTTACAAAACCCTGGAGATCATCCAAGAGGAGAGAGAGGACTACGGCAGGATAGACATAGGACACGGAAAGCGGGTCATGGTGGAATTTGTGAGTGCAAATCCTACGGGACCACTCCATATGGGAAATGCCAGAGGAGGAGCGCTGGGAGATTGTATAGCCAGTGTACTTGATGCAGCAGGATATGATGTTACCAGGGAGTTTTATATAAATGATGCAGGAAACCAGATAGAAAAGTTCGGAATATCGCTGGAAGCAAGGTATATACAGCTTTTAAAGGGAGAAGACGCCGTAGAATTTCCCGAAGACGGATACCACGGCGAGGATATTATTGAGCATGCAAGAGACTATATCAGGCAATACGGTGACGTTCTCCTGAACATGGACCCGGAAGAGAGACGTAAAAAGCTGGTTGAATTTGCCCTGCCAAAGAATTTGACCAGTATAAGAGAGACCCTTGAAAGCTATGGAATAAAATATGACGTATGGTTTTCCGAACAATCCCTTTATGACAGCGGTGAAGTGGAAGATACCCTTAAAATCCTCAGCGAAAGGGGCTATACCTACGAAAAGGACGGTGCTATCTGGTTAAAGACTTCTGAGCTGGGATGCGAAAAGGATGAAGTCCTCATCCGCAATAACGGCGTTCCCACTTATTTTGCATCGGATATAGCATACCACAGAAACAAGTTTGAGAAGCGTAAATTTGACTGGGTGATAAATCTATGGGGCGCAGACCACCACGGGCATGTGGCCAGGATGAAGGGTGCCATGAAAGCGTTAGGCCTTGATCCGGACAAGCTTGATGTGGTTATTTTCCAGCTGGTGCGCCTTTACAGAAACGGTGAGATTGCCAGGATGTCAAAAAGGACGGGTAAATCCATAACCTTAAGCGATCTCCTGGAGGAAGTTGGAAGGGATGCTGCAAGGTTTTTCTTCAATATGAAGGCATCAGGAAACCATCTTGATTTTGACCTGGACCTTGCGGTGAAAAAGTCCAATGAAAACCCGGTTTACTACGTACAATACGCTCACGCCAGGATATGCAGCATGATGAGGATACTTGAAAGCGAGGGAATAAGACCTCCCGGCGTGGGTGAAGCAAATCTCCGGTTGCTCCGGAAGACCGAGGAATTGGAGCTGATGAGGAAACTGGCAGAATATCCCGAAGAGATAAGGATTTCAGCCCAAACCCTTGAACCGAGCAGACTTACCAGGTATGTTATGGATGTGGCAGGGCTTTTCCACAGCTTCTATAATGCCTGCAGGGTTAAGGGAGAAGAAGAGGAGCTGATGAAAGCAAGGCTTGTGCTTGTTGACTGTACCAGGACGGTTATAAGGAATGTCCTTAACCTTTTGAGCATAGAGGCACCGGAGAGGATGTAGCTTTAGAGAAGCATTGGCTTTTTGAGAACTTTAAGAGAAGCAATAACTTTCAGTGAAGTTTAGGAGAAATATCAGCATTTGGGTAAGAATAAAAGGGGTACTTGCAGAATGCTTATTGTATTTGCGGAATGTTTATTACATGTCTGGAATTTTCCACCAGAATTTTGTTAAGTCCCTTATAAAATTTATAAAGTCCCCTCATAAACATATTAAAATAAATAGCCGATATATAAGATGCGGCTATTTATTTTTGGGTATCAAAGCGGAATATTCGACCAGGTTTTGAACATTAAGAAATTTCAAACGTCTAAAATTCTAAACAGAAAAATCTTATTTATGAAAGGGATATGAGATGCTGGTCAATGGGATAGGATTTAAAAAGTTCTGTCAGAAATTAACCGCCTTTGTAATTTCGGCTCTGATGCTTACTGCCTGTTTATCGTCTCAGGCGGCATCCACTTCCGAAACACCCGAGGCTTTTTATACAGGCATTGAAGGAGTATCGGTCATATTAAACAACCTGAGCTTTACCGATCTGGGAAACATTGATGAAAACACAAGAAGGGCAATTTATGAAACAGGGGCTCTGAACATTTTCAAAAGTTACGGAAGAAGGACCTTTGGCCTCAATGATCCGGTTCAGAAGGACGAAGCCATGGCCATGGCATACACCCTTGCGGGCAGGGAGTCAGAGGTCCAGAAAACAGGAGAATCAATAAACAGTTCAAGACCTGCCGGAGAGAGAAAAAGCGATCCTTTGGAAGTTTGGCAGGACGGAGCTTTATGGTTGGCTGCCCGGGAAGGCATAATATCGGCAAATGACCTGAACGACGCTCTTTTGCAGGATCAGTCCGACCTGCCCCAGGGAAGCTTCAACAGGAACGATCCTGTTACACGCCAGGAATTTGCTGCATGGCTGGCCAAGGTTTTGAAATTGCAGCCCATATCCGACCAGCAGAAGTTGTTCAACAGCTACAGGGACTGGATGAGGGCTGATCCCGACAAGATCCCGTATATCGAAGCAATGCTTCAGAACGACATAATGAGCGGAGACGACAGGGGATATTTCTATCCCCTCCAGGCCGTTACCAGAAGACAGGCTGTGGAGATTGCAAGAAATGCTTCAAGATATCATCTTACATCTTTAAAACTTATAAAAACCGGTACCATTGAAAAGATTACCGTGAAAAAGGATTTTTCTTCAGAAGGTCCTGCTGATGTAAAGATATTGGATGTCAGAAACAGCAATGGTTACCTGCACAGGATAACTTTGAGAATTCCGGCTGCCAACTCAGGCATGAATGTCAACGGGATCAACGATACAATTGCTTCGCAGGGAGAAAATGACCTGGTGGTTTTAAAGGGCGAAGTTTTGGGAAACAGCAGCCTTCTTAAGACAGGAGACAGAATAGAGTACATACTTTCCCAGGATAATACCGTCAGGTTTGTATATGTGTTTTCCAGCGCCAATGAAATCAGGTACCTTCTTGCGAGGATAAACGGTATCGACAGGGAGAATCTTAAACTGGATGTTACACAGATTTCGGAACTAGAATATCCCAACGTCGATTTGGGAACAGGAAGCGAATCTTTTGATATAAACAGCGGACAAATAGACGCCATATACACTTACAGCAACAATATAGAGGTTTATGAAGGAGACAGCAGGTCTGACATAAAGAATATAGCACCCGGGATTACCGCCATACTGACCGTAAGAGGAGATAACATGGTCACGGGGCTTAAAGCTGTGGAGCTGAATCTGGGTAAAGTACAGCAGGGAATAGTGGCAGGAATAGTTGAGGACAATAATCCCCAGCTGGGGTACATAACCCTGTACAATGAAGACGGCACAGGAATAAGTCCCCAGGCACGCCGGCAGATGCTTTTAAGGCGCACTTTCATCTATTACGACACTTACGGCATAGAAGTGCTGAAAGACGGGCAAAAAGCGGGCATAGACGATGTGGAACCGGGGGATTCGGTATTTTTGCAGCTGGATGACGATGGCTACGTAAAGGCAATAAGTGCGGTCAGCAACTATACTGTCAGATACGGAAGGGTGATATCCAAGCGCCCCTCCGGAATTACCGTCAGGTTTGAAAACGGTAACAGCCAGGTGCTGAGCGTGGATGATTCGGTGATTGTTGTAGCAGACGGGAGGCTCTCGGACTACAGCAATGTAAAGGACGGTGACAGAGTGAAGCTGATCCTCCATATTACTCCCAGATCAACAAAGGTAAAGGAAATAGTGGTGGAGGACAGCAGGCATTACATGACCGGGATATACAAAGGCCAGGTTTTGTACATAAATCCCATGTCAAATACCGTGGTGCTACAAAACCTTGAGGCTTTTGACAGGGGAAGATGGGTAAAAGGCGGACAAAACCTTTTTACCGGAATAAAGCTTGCCGATGAATACAGCCTGTACTTCAGAGGAAGGGAAATAAGCCTTAAAGAATCGGACCGGCTTGGAGGTCTGAACGCTTACATTGCTGTTCAAAAGGATTATGGCGGAGAGGAAAAGGCCGTTGTGGTTTCATTTATGAACGGTTATGACGCTGAAGTGACCTATGATGACAGCGTAAGAAGCGTTGCCTATGGTTCAGGGGAAATCAGGCTGTTTAAGGAAAACAGGAGCATAAAATACGACGAAGGTTCCATAATTATCAAGGACGGCAGGCTTGTCACCGGAAGCAGTATTGAACAGTCAGACACGGTTTATGTCAGCGCCGTAAGGGACTATAGCAGCAGCAATTTTTATGCCGGAGTGATACAGATAGAAAAAAGATCTGGCGGCAGCGGCTTTGACATTTACAGGGGACGCATCAGGTCCATAGAGGAGGGAAGGAGCTTCACGGTTGAATCCTTCTCAAGGTTTGAGGGTAATTCATGGAAATACTTCAATACTCCAAAGACCTTCAACATTACCTACGATACCAGGCTCCTGGATGAAAACGGCGTAGCCAGCATGGGAAATTTCGTAGGGTACGGTGAGAACAGCTATTTAGGCAAGGTGGTTTATATCGTTGCTTCCGATTTGGAATCTGTGGTCATAAGCACGGCACCCTTCGGTCCCGAGGGGACCACCGTAAAAGGTACCGTTTATGAGATGGCCGGAGGATCAACAGGAGAAGAAGGCACCGTAACAGAAGAGCCCGATGAGCTCAAAATATATGACACTGCTGTTTACGATGCTGCCAGGGATGAATGGAAGGATGGAAGCGAAATGACCCTGTCCATTCTGAAAAACAGCATAATCCTTAAGGACGGAAGGATTATCAGGCCATCAGAAATAAAAAAAGGAGACAGGGTGAAAGTATACCGAAAAGGAAGCGGGTCTATAGGAGAAGCTTACATTATTCTGGTGGAATAATAGGCGAGCTCTTACAGTGGTGAAACAAGCCGGTTATCTTAGCGGAAAGATGAGCAAGTCATCATAGTGTGAAAAAGCGAGATGTCATATTGTGACAATAAGCGAGGGAGTAGGGGGTATTACGGATGAAGAAGACGATTAAGAGGCTTATAAGCCTGGTGGCTGCGGTGTGTTTGCTTCTGCCTTCCGTCGTTTATGCCAGGCACGGTGACGGCGGATATGAAGGCGGTATTTCCTCGGGAGAAGCTCCGGGCAAAACCCAGTATGAATACCAGGAGGTTTGCTTCCTGAGCGGGGAACCTGTTGTATTAACAGGTACCCTTACCGTCAAAAAGACCATAAAACAGAACACTATATCAACTACATATACATATGAACTCCAAAACATCGATAAGTCTGCGTCTTTGAGGAGGACGCTTACACATAGATCCATCCTTACCGAAAAGGATAACGGACAGATTATCGAAGAGGTTTATCTGACAGGCAGACCTTCTGAAACAGTAAGGATAGGAAACACGACATACACTTTAAGCAGCTATGATTTTACAAAATCCAGCCTCCTGGATCCCAATCCCGCCATTCACTACTTTGCAGGCAACCTTTGGGGGAAAAAGATATACAGGGCCAGCGGAGGAAATGTAAGCAGCGGCACTGTAATAGTTGAAGTGACGGGAAATTACTACGGGTATGACCAGTATTGGGGGAATACCGAAGTTCAGACTTTAAAATACCTGATACAGAGTCAGCTGAGGAAGGGCAACATTATCGACAGATGGGGAGGTACTGCCGATGTTGTGATATCTGCCTCTACTTCCCAGGAGTTGAAATACATAAAGAATGAACCTGAAGTGATGAGTTTTGAAGGAGGATACCTCCTTGAACAGAAAAACAGCAGCATAATGGAATACGACTGCAGACTGCCGGAATTTGACTCTTCCGGAATTTCAACCGGTAAAATGATAAGGACCCAGGACAGTCTGAAAATAGAGAGTTTTCCCGTTCAGAAAAGGCTTCCTGTACCTCAGTTAAACCATCTGAGGGGTCATCCCCAGGAAGAATACATAAACAAGCTTTTCAGTCTGGAGGTTTTCAAAGGCAACGGCTCAAAGTTCAATCCTTCCAGCTATATGACCAGGGCTGAATTTACGGCTGCTCTTGTAGAAGCTGCAAAGGAAGTTCCCAGCGACCTGACCGATGCCAAAGGAACACAGTCGGTTCTGAATGCATCATCTGCCGCAAGGACGCCGGCAACGGCCACTGCAAGATATACAGCCCTGAGAGGAAGAAAAACGGAGCCCGAGGTGGTTTCACCGTTTTTGGATGTAAGCGTTGACGACATTTATTTCAGCCAGATAGAAAGTGCTTATAAAAGAGGGCTTGTGACAGGAGTTTTGGGGAATATATTTAAACCCAACGAATACATAACTGTTGCAGAAGCGTTGACAGCGTTTATAAACGCTTTGGGTCTGGAAAACCTTGCTCCCAACCCTGTTCCGGTCACAACCTTCAGGGACAACGATGAAATTCCCCTGTATGCAAGAAAAGCAGTGTATGTTGCAGAAAAGACTGGTATAATTGAAGGTGACAAAAACGGATATCTGAGGCCCAACAGTGAACTTACAAAGGGACAGGCCGCCCAGCTGCTGTCAAGGTTCATTGATTACATGCGCCAGGATATCCGCAGGGATTTCAGGGAACACATAGTCAATTACTACTAGGGGGGTTATTATGAAAGCCGGACTGAAAAGATTGCTTGTCATACTGGTGCTGGTGGTATGCCTTGTAATACCTCAGGGAGCCTTCGCCCGTGCAGCCGAAGATGCAGAGGATATAGATTTAGGCTACATTAAGGGCGTGTTTAAAATGATCAGGGAAAAGTACGGGGACGGTGTTACCGACGCCCAACTGTTTGAAGGAGCTATCAGGGGGATGTTGGGCGCGGTTGACGATTATACTACATATTTCGACATGGATGAGGCCAACAGCTTTCTTTCAGGGATTAACGGAGTGTATGAAGGTATAGGCGCTTCCATATCAAAAATCGGTGATTACGTGACCGTAATAAAAGTTTTTCCTGCTTCTCCGGCCGAAAAAGCCGGAATTTTATCCGGAGACAGGATTGCTTCAGTTGACGGAAAAAGCGTTTTTGGAGCGTCACTGGAAGAAGTGCAGAGCCTGCTCATGGGCAAAGCGGGTACAAAGGTATCAATAGGTGTTCTCAGGGGCAATTCCGGAGGAATTAAAACAATAGAAGTAGTCAGGGATAAAATAGTTGTCAATCCGGTATCATATGAAATCAACGGCAGAATCGCATATATAAAGCTGGATTCCTTTAATGCCAATGCAGATGAATTTTTGGGAAAAGCCCTTGAAGACATAGACAGAAAGAGAATACGCAAGGTGATCCTTGACCTGAGGGACAACCCCGGAGGATTGCTGGATGAGGCAATTGCCGTAGCAAGAAGGTTTGTGCCCAAAGGACTGATAACAAAGCTGGATTATTATTCTCCCAGGGAGGCTGACCAGGAATATTACTCAAACCTTGCAAAGACCAAGTACCAGCTTGTAGTGCTGGTTAACGGAAGAACCGCAAGCGCTTCTGAAATCCTGGCCGGGGCCATACAGGATACCGGAGCAGGTATTTTGGTAGGAACCAAAACTTTTGGAAAGGCTAAGGTTCAGAAGACCTACCAGATGTTGACCCCTGAAGCTCATAAAAAATACAGGGACATGCTGGGGGAGGATGTGGTCAATACCTACGACCTGATCGTAAACCATAAGATTATTCCATTTGTCAGCGAAGTCGGAGGTTATGCAAAAATAACCGTTGGGGAATATATAACCCCCGGAGGGAGAATGATAGACGGGCAGGGTATAATGCCGGATATTGTTGTGGATGATTACGGTCTGGTAAACGATATTGACATACGAAGCATACAGAAACTTTCAAAAACTTCAAATCTTGACATTAACAGTGAAGGTCTGGATGTATACAATGCGGAGAAGATTTTAAGGGCTTTGGGATATTCCGTAAACTACCCTGATTTCAAACTGGATTTAAGGACCAAAAGGGCTATAGAGAAATTTAAGGAGGATAATCAACTGAAGTCTGATGGACTCCTCGATATTGTTACCCAGGATGCTCTGAACCGAAAACTGGAGCAGTTGATACTGGAAGTGGACAGGCAGTATGCAAAAGCGGTTGAGATATTGAAAAACTGAGGTTAGCATCAAAAGGCCAATTAAGCCTGACAGCAAAAAGCCAATAAGGTTACGGCAAACACCCGGTTGCGGTTAAGAATAAATTGTAAACTTCCAATCCAGGTTAAAAATGCAAACGTTCAGTTCAGGTAAAACAGTAAGTGTGAAAGAGGTAGTTTTATGAGTTATCTTGGAAACCCGCTGGTTAAATTTGCGATTAATGTTCTTGTACTGATAGGGCTGTTCATGATCAATGTTTATTTGGGTCTTGGAGTGCTGACGGCTTATATAATTTTCAGGATATACACCAACAGGGCACGGATAATGTGTTTTATAGGCAGATTTTACTATGCAAGGAATGATATCCGAAAAACCCTGGCATGGTATGAAAAAGCCTATAAAACAGGTGCCGCAGCCGCAAATGATGTCATCTCATACGGCTATCTGCTGCTTAAGACGGGAGACCTGGAAAGATCAGAGAAGATTTTCAACTCGGTTTGGAACATGAAGCTTAGCAACGACGAAAAGATGCTGTTAAGGTCCAATACGGCACTGGTGCTCTGGAAAAAAGGACAGCTGGATGAAGCAATCGCCTTATTGGAAGAGGTGTTTTCCGAATTCAAAACAACCACCATATATGGCAGCCTGGGATACCTTCTGATTCTTAAGGGAGACCTGCATAAAGCCCTGGAATTCAACCAGGAGGCATACCAGTATAATGATCAGAATCCGGTCATTCTGGACAACCTGGGGCAAAACTATTATCTGATGGGAGAATATGATAAGGCAAGGGAAATTTATGAAAAGGTTATGGCCAAAAACCCGGATTTCCCTGAGCCATACTATAATTACGGGTTGGTGCTTGCAGCCCTGGGTAAAAAGGAAGAAGCCCTGGAGATGATGAAAAAGGCGTTAAACTACAACTTTACATTTTTGAGCACGGTGAAGAAAGAAGAAGTGGAAAAGGCAATGGCTGATCTTTCAGAAAATGCTTAACCAATGTTCAATTTTATGTTGAGATTTGATAAATAGTGTTGTAAAATAACGCAGAATATAAAATGGCTGTTATTACTCAGGACAAATTCTTTTAACAGGATGGAAACAGGGCGGAGGATAAGTATATGTCTGTAAAGTATATATTTGTGACCGGAGGAGTAGTTTCAGGGCTGGGCAAGGGAATCACGGCCGCATCTCTGGGAAGGCTCTTAAAATCCAGAGGGTTGAGTGTTACCATTCAAAAATTTGATCCCTATATCAACGTTGACCCGGGTACCATGAGCCCGTACCAGCACGGTGAAGTGTTTGTTACCGACGACGGAGCAGAAACAGACCTGGATTTGGGACATTATGAGAGGTTTATTGACGAAAACCTGGATAAAAACAGCAATGTCACCACAGGAAGAATATATGCGTCTGTAATCGCCAAGGAAAGAAAAGGCGATTTTCTGGGAGCCACCGTTCAGGTAATTCCCCATATAACAAATGAGATCAAGGAAAGAATTTATCGTTTGGGGAAGACAAGGCATGCCGATGTGGTAATAACTGAAGTAGGCGGAACGGTAGGTGACATCGAAAGCTTGCCTTTTCTTGAAGCCATAAGACAGGTTGCCACCGATGTTGGTAGGGAGAACGTAATGTATATACATGTCACATTGGTTCCGTACCTGGGGAATTCAGGAGAGCTTAAGACAAAGCCTACCCAGCACAGCGTAAAGGAACTGAGGAGCATAGGCATTCAGCCTGACGTTATCGTCTGTCGTACCGAAAGACAGCTTTCCAGGGAACTTAAGGACAAAATCGGCCTGTTCTGCAATATTCCGGGTGAATGGGTTATTCAAAACATGGATGTGGATGTACTCTATGAAGTTCCTCTCATGCTTGAAAAGGAAGGTCTGGCGGATATCGTGTGCAAACGCCTGGGGCTTAAATGCAGCAAGTCGGACCTGAAAGAATGGATTGAAATGGTTAACAGGCAGAAAAACCTGTCCCATTCGGTTACAATAGCTCTTGTGGGGAAATATGTGGATCTGCATGATGCATATCTCAGCGTTGTTGAGGCGCTAAAACACGGAGGCATAGCAAACGATGCGGAAGTCCGGATAAAATGGATCAATTCGGAGGAGTTGAATACTGAGAATATTAAGGATATTTTTTCGGATGTGGACGGCATTCTGGTGCCGGGAGGTTTCGGAGACAGAGGAATTGAAGGGAAAATACTGGCAGCAAGGTATGCGAGGGAAAACAAATTGCCGTACTTTGGCATTTGCCTTGGAATGCAGATGGCAGTTGTGGAGTTTGCACGGAACGTGGCAGGGCTTAAAGGCGCCAACAGTTCGGAATTTGATCCCAATACAAGGTATCCGGTTATTGATCTGATGCCGGAGCAGAGGGAAATATATGAAAAAGGCGGAACCATGAGACTGGGATTGTATCCGTGCAAACTGGCCGGAAACAGCAAAGCATACAAGATTTATGACAATGAGCTGATATATGAGAGGCACAGGCACAGATATGAATTCAACAACGAATACCGGGACATTCTTACCCGGTATGGTTTGGTTCTGTCAGGAGTTTCACCTGACGGCAGGCTTGTGGAAGCAATAGAGATTTCTGATCATCCGTGGTTTATCGGGGTTCAGTATCATCCTGAATTTAAGTCAAGGCCCAACAGACCTCACCCCCTGTTCAGGGATTTCATCAGGGCTTCCCTGGAACAGCGGCTTGGGAAAACTCCGGAACAGTGATCGGGAAAACAGAATTAAACAGAACGGTAAACGGATAAATGAACAAAATAGAAACGATAACCGAAAAAACTGTACCAAATCAGAGACATTAACCGGAAAAACTGAATAAAAACAGAAACATCAGTCAAAAAAGAACAAAATTCAAAAAACAACAAAATAAAGACGGTAACCGAAAACTTAACAAGATAAAAAAATGCTGGTGATTATATTCCGAAGGCTGTCTGATATTGAATTTGAAAGGGAAGTATAAAATTATACTTCTTTTTTTTATGTAAATCTTCGTAGACGGTATAAATTTTATTAACATTGACAATACTTGTACTAACGGGTGAATACTTTCAACACCAACAAAAAACAGGGGGAAAATTTTCATGAGTAAGGTTTTGTCAATGGTTAAGGGAACAGGAGCAGGCGGGAGAATTGCCCGGACGGTATGGATAGGAATTGCACTGTTTATCGTTCTGGCTTCATCGGTGATTGTTTTGGCAGGATATTCGCGGGAGGTAGGCAAGGGACTTGCAGAAAACATTATAAGGCTGCATGTCATTGCAAACAGTGATTCTCCTGAAGACCAGGCTCTTAAGAGAGATGTAAGGGATGCTGTCATTGCCTTTATGAAGGAAAGCCTTGAGGAATCCGAAAGCATTGAACAGACCAGGCTTATTATAAACAATAACATAGATAAAATTATTCAGTTATCCGAAAAAGTAATAAGGGAAAAAGGAAAAGATTATACCGTAAAAGCTATGCTCGGGACTTATCCCTTCCCGACCAGGGCTTACGGAGACATAACGCTTCCTGCAGGAAACTACCAGGCTTTGAGAATTATCATAGGGGAAGGTATGGGTGAAAACTGGTGGTGTGTACTATTTCCTCCTCTGTGTTTTGTGGACGCATCCCACGGCACCATACCTGAATCCGCAAAGGAAGAACTTAGGGATGTGCTGACAAGTGAGGAATACAGAATTGTTACCAGCACCGACAGCGACGGTGATATTCCCGTAAGGGTCAGGTTCAAAGTACTGGAATTTTTCCAGTCCTCCATGCTGAGGTTTAACGGAATGATAAACAGAATGTTCAAATAAGCAGAAACAGGTAACACGAAGCGGGTATCAAATGTTTTTCCAGGATGTCAGAAGTTAATGCACAGACAGGATGTTAAAAAAGCTAATGTAAAGATGATATTAATTTGTGCATGGTTATCCGCAACTTTTGTCGTGTGGACCGGGAAAGTATGCCCGGTCCTTTTGATGTGCAAAAAACGAGGAAAGAAATCGCAAAACAAAGTAAAAATTTCAATTAACAGTATTTACCTGAAAGGATTCATGATATACTGTTATATAAGTAATAAATACGGGAGTTGGTTTAATGCTGGAAACCCATTTCCAAATTTTCACAAGACTGCTTCTTGCCTGCATTCTGGGAGGAATAATCGGTTATGAGAGGGAAAGCTCACAAAGACCTGCAGGATTCAGAACCCATACGCTGGTATGCATAGGGGCAACTCTTGTCATGATTACTTCCGAATATATGTTCAAAAAATATTCCCCTGTTACAAGTATTGATCCGTCAAGGCTGGGAGCCCAAATAATAAGCGGCATAGGTTTCCTTGGAGCCGGCACTATATTACGGGAGGGGTTTAGCGTTAAAGGTCTTACAACGGCAGCGAGCATATGGGCTGTGTCCTGTGTCGGCATTGCAGTGGGAATAGGCTTTTACGAAGGAGCCGTTGTCGCAAGCGCTTTTATTCTCATAACCCTTTTTCTGCTGAAGAAGATTGAAGGCCGGTTTAACAGACGCAGAAAGTACAGGTTATACCATATATCATTTACAGACATGCCTTCACAGATTGCAGATATAAGTTCGGTTTTTGAGAAACACAAAGCTGTAGTAAGGAGGATGGAATTTACCCGAAGCAGCGATGAAAAGGAACTGCAGGTAAAGGTTATGGCTTATGTCCCTGATGAGAAGGTGAGGCTTATGATAACAGACAGTCTGTATAACCTGCAGGGAGTAAAAAAGATTACCGAAGACTGAATTACCTGCATTGCGCGTAATCCGAGTTCCTCCTGCATGTATCGTGCCGGGAGGGGCTTTTTGTTTTTCCGGAGTCAATACCGCTTATAAACATGTCAAATCTGAAACAGCACAATAGTGTCCGTTTTTACCTGGTCTATTTATTTGTTGTCCTGAATATGTATAGGACATGGACAGAAAGGGGAGATGGACATTGAGCATAATGGAAAAGTTTCTTAAAAGCGCAGAGGACAAGGACTACAGGCGACTTGGCCTAAGTCAGAGGGAAGCTGAAAAGAAACTTGAGATATTTGGGCACAATACCATAATGATTCAAAAGAGGGTATCGCCTCTTAAAATTCTCCTTGATCAATTCAGCGACTTCATGGTGCTTATCCTGCTGGCTTCCACTGCCATATCCGCATTCATGGGAGAAATGACCGAAGCAGTTACCATTATTTCAATAGTGATAGTGAATGCTATCCTGGGTTTTATCCAGGAATACAGAACCGAAAAAACCCTGGAAGCATTAAAAAGCCTTGCAGCTCCGACAGCAAGGGTGATAAGGGATGGGAAAACCGTCATCATACCTGCCGAATTGGTAGTGCCCGATGATATCATTGAGCTTGAAGCAGGAGACAGGGTTCCGGCGGATGCCGTTTTAATTTCATCAAACAGCCTTCAGGTGGATGAATCCCTTCTGACCGGAGAATCGGTGCCCGTAGAAAAAGATGTGTACCCGCAAGGCGGCAGAAAAACCGCAGAAGAGCAAAAAAACAATAAGGTTTTCATGGGAACCATTGTTACGGGCGGAAAGGCCAGGGCCATGGTATATGCCACTGGCATGAACACCGAGATGGGAAAGATAGCAGGTATGATCCAGGAGATAGAGGATGAACAGACGCCTCTTCAGAAAAGGCTGGATCACCTTGGGAAAGTGATTGTATACGGATGCCTGGCCATTTGCGCTGTTGTTTCTGTTGCAGGCATACTCAGGGGAGAAGAACTGTTTACAATGCTATTATCAGGAATAAGCCTTGCTGTTGCAGCCGTACCCGAGGGCTTGCCGGCAATAGTGACCATTGCGCTGGCCCTTGGAGTTCAGCGTATGCTTAAGAAAAACGCCCTTATAAGAAAGCTTCCTGCCGTTGAGACGTTAGGCTGCGCCACCGTAATATGTTCAGACAAGACCGGTACGTTAACCGAAAACAGGATGACCGTAAGGAAGATATATGCCGGAGGAAGCCTTGTTGAAGTAAAAGGAATCAGCATAAGTTCACCGGGAGAGTTTTCAGTGGGCAACAGGATCATTAACCCGATAAAGGATGAAAATTTAAGGCTTGCCCTTGAAATCGGCGCTCTGTGCAATAATGCCAGGATTGTTAAGGTGCAGCAGGAGGAAGAGGGCGTGGTTCAGAGGATTAAATCCAGGATTTTAAAACAAGAAAGCTTTACCATAAGCGGGGATCCCACCGAAGGCGCGCTTCTTACCGCTGCTTATGGAGCAGGACTGACGCCGGAAATGCTGGAAAAGTATTATTACAGGGTGGATGAAATACCCTTTGATTCCGACAGAAAATGCATGTCTGTGATATGCAGGAACCAGAGGGGAGAGCTGCTTGTCTTCACAAAAGGGGCTCCCGATGTGATTATAGAAAAATGCACAAAAATAAAAACAGCTTCAGGTATATCCACCTTAAGCCCTTCTCAGAAATCCTCCGTCATGAGAATTAATGACAGGATGGCAGGTGAGGCGCTGAGGGTTCTGGGACTGGCCTATAAAAAGCTGAGTGCCGGAACCTATGACCGCAGGAATGCTGAGAAAGACCTGATTTTTGTCGGTCTCACGGGAATGATAGATCCTCCGAGAAAAGAGGCTTTGGAGGCGGTTCAGAAGTGCAGGCTAGCAGGAATAAAGCCGGTAATGATAACCGGAGACCATAAGGGGACAGCTGCGGCCATCGCCCGGGAAGTGGGAATATATAAAGACGGTGATATGGTGCTTACAGGTGTCGAGCTTGATACAATGAGCGAAACAAGCCTAGAGAGGATTGCCCAAAATGTAAGTGTATATGCCAGGGTATCCCCCAGACACAAGCTTATGATTGTCAGAGCACTGAAAAAGCTGGGGAATGTAGTTGCCATGACGGGAGACGGTGTGAATGACGCGCCGGCAATAAAAGAGGCTGATATAGGAGTCTCCATGGGAATAACGGGAACCGATGTCACCAAGGAAGCCTCTTCCATGATCCTTATGGACGATAATTTTGCTACGATTGTCTCTGCAGTTGAAGAGGGAAGAGTCATATATAATAACATAAGAAAGTTTATCAGGTATCTCTTGTCCTGCAATATCGGAGAAGTGCTGACCATGTTTGTGGGAATGCTGATTGGACTGCCCATACCCCTTCTTCCAATCCAGATACTTTGGGTAAACCTGGTGACGGATGGCTTGCCTGCAATTGCCTTAAGCCTTGAACCTGCCGAAAAGGATATCATGATGATTCCTCCCAGGGAACCTGATGAAAGCATATTTTCAAGAGGATTGATCCGACTGATCATTTTCAGGGGTGTGCTCATAGCTTTGTGTACCCTCGTGGTGTTTACAAGCATGCTTTACTTTACCGGGGACGTGGACAGAGCCAGGACGGGAGCGTTCCTTACCATAGTTATGACACAGCTTATTCACGTTTTTGAATGTAAGTCCGAGAGGAGGACCATATTCGAAATACCCTTCCTCAACAACCCGGCCCTTATACTTTCAGTTATGTGCTCGGTTGCAATGATGATTGTTGTAATATACATACCTGCGCTTCAACCTGTGTTCAATACGGTAGCTCTTGATACCAATGACTGGCTCATAGTTTCCGGCTTTTCATTCATTGGTCCTGTATTGGCAAGCTTTTTAAGGGCGTCGCGCGGAAAAAGGGTAAGGCAAAAGGTAAAGCGTAAGTAAGAGAAGACAGGTATTTTAAGAAAGAAGACAGGTATTAAGAAAAGAAGTAAGAAAAAGCAGGTATTTTAAAAGATGAAGCAGGAGAAAACAGGTATTTACGAAACAGGAGAATAAAAAACCAAGACAATATATTTGATAAAAATATGGGGACACTTCAGAAGAGGTGTCCCTTTTTCTCACTTCTTGAAAAACTATATAAAAAAATATATAATGAACTGGTATTTGAATAATAATGATTTCATTTACTGCAGCCCTCTGCAGCAAGACAGCCGACACATGTTACAATTTGTTCACAATTTATTCAAATGTATTTCGGATAATATAAACTGTGTACTCCGGCTGCTGTAGGAATTTTTTTTGTTACAACAAAAATAGGGGGGAAAAGGATGATAGAAATACAGAATTTGACCAAGGTATACGGTCAAATAAAGGCTGTAAACAATATTAGTTTTACAGTGGAAAAAGGTGAAATTCTTGGTTTTCTCGGCCCCAATGGAGCCGGTAAGACCACTACCATGAATATCATTACCGGATATATACCTTCCACTGAAGGAACCGTGAAGGTAAATGGGTATGATATAATGGAGGATCCCAAGGAAGTTAAAAAACGCATCGGTTATATGCCTGAGCAGCCACCATTGTACATGGATATGACGGTGAAAGATTTTCTGGACTTTGTAAGCGACCTGAAAATGGTTGACAGGAAGAAAAAGAGAAGCCAGATAAGCGATATAATGGAACTTGTCAAAATAACTCATGTAAAGGACAGGCTTATCAAGAACCTTTCAAAAGGATACAAGCAGAGGGTAGGACTGGCACAGGCGCTTATCGGCAGCCCCGATGTTCTCATTCTGGATGAACCTACAGTAGGTCTGGATCCCGTACAGATAATTGAAATAAGAAAACTTATTAAAGCCCTTGGCAAGGAACATACCATTATTTTGAGTTCACATATCCTTCCCGAGGTAAGCGCGGTATGTGAGCGGGTTGTTATAATAAACAGGGGAGAAATTGCCGCCATAGACACACCCGAAAACCTTTCAAAAGGTCTTGGAACGGTTTCAAAGCTGTCGGTTACCATAGCAGGTCCCAGGAGCTCGGTTATAGGCCACATAAAGGAGATATACGGTGTTAAGTACGTTGAAGCCAGCTCCCAAAAGGATAAGGACGTATTTACTTATGTGGTGGAATCGGATAAGGATCTGGATATAAGACGCCCTCTCTTCTTTGCCATGGCCAAGGCCGGTTATCCGATACTTGAGTTAAAATCCATAGGCATGTCACTTGAGGATATATTCCTCCAGCTGACAACTGAGGAAAAGGAGGTCCATTGAGATGCGAGCCGTTTTCAAAAGAGAATTGATGTCTTACTGCTATAACCCGATGGCTTATATTCTTATCGGTTTGTTCATTTTGTTGTCTTCAGTGTTCTTTGTAATAAACCTTTACGGCGCAAACGGCGATTTTTTGTGGAACCTTGAAATGATGAGGTTTATACTTGTATTTATTATACCCATTCTGACCATGAGGATTCTCGCTGAAGACAGAAAAACCGGGACGGAAGTTTTGCTCATCACTTCTCCCGTAAGCCTTACAGGTGTAGTGTTAGGCAAGTTTTTTGCAGCTTTTGTGGTATTTCTTGCAATGACGGTAATAACCTTTGTATATCCGATAATTTTGGTTGCCTTCGGAGCCAGCATAACTCCTCCGTTGATAGGTGCATATGCAGGCTTCATCCTTATTGGCGCGTCCCTTATATCAGTTGGAGTATTTGCTTCATCTCTTACAGAGAACCAGGTTATAGCAGCCGTCATAAGTTTCATGAGCCTGTTGATAATATGGGTTATCGAGCCCATAGGATATTCTTTGGGAGGAATATTCTCCACAATACTCAACTGGCTCTCTGTCTTTTCCAGGTATAATGATTTTGCAGCGGGTATACTGAACATTTCTTCAATAGTGTACCTTATCAGTTTTACTGCAGTATTTCTTTTCTTAACAATAAGGGTTATTGAAAGAAGACGTTGGAGCCAGGGGTGATTGAGATGACAAATAAGAACAAGTTTCTTGGATTCTTAAATAAAAGAACTCTTAAATACGGTACCAATTCAGTCATAATGATTGCAGCGGTTATTGCCATTGCCGTGGTGATCAATGTTCTTGTAGGAATGGTACCCCTTAAGATAGACTTAACTCCCGAAAAGCTATATTCCTTGACGGATGTGTCCAGGGAAATTCTCAGCAACCTTGAAAAGGATGTAGTTATATACGGACTGTTTGATGAAGGTAAGATCGGTTCGGGAAGCCAGTACAGGGAAATGATCGATTTATTGGAAAAATATGATCAGTACCCGAGAGTAACCGTTGAATATGTTGATCCTGATAAAAACCCGGGCTTCATAAACAGCTTGAAAACCAGCGAAACAATGAAGATTTCAGCCGAAGACTTTGTTGTAAAGTGTGGAAACAAGGTAAAGGTGCTTTCATACTATGACCTGTTTAATGTCTACTTCGACCAGCAGACATTTTCCACTCAAACCATAGGATCAAAAGCCGAGCAAGGTTTCACCGGAGCCATCAAATATGTCACCTCGGATATAACACCTACAGTTTATTTCATAGAGGGACATGAGGAAATAGCTCTGGACAGTGATCTTACAACGCTGAAGACTCAGCTTGAAAACAATAACTATGATGTTAAATCCCTGAACCTTATGACCGTACAGGAAGTTCCGGAGGACGCAGAGGTACTGATCGTTGCATCTCCGAAAAAGGACCTTTCCATAGATGAAAGAAAGAAGGTTGAAAAATACCTGGAAGGCGGAGGAAAAGCTGTCTTCATGTTTGACTACCTGGAGACAAGCACCACCTTCTCCCAGTTTGAGGAAATATTCTTAAAGTACAACGTATCATTGAACTATGACAGAGTAAAGGAAAACAATGAAGACAGGCATGTACCCGAAAACCCATATGCTATTTTGCTGAACGTTCAAAGAAATGAAATTATACCCCAGGCATTTAATGTATTCCTGGCAAATTCCAGAAGCGTTAATATACTGAAAAACGAAAAGGAATATGTAAAGACCATATCCCTGATGAAAACCAGCGATGGAGCCGAAGGAGAACAGGTTGACAAGTCCAGGGGAGACAATATACCGGGACCTCTTGATATAGCCGTTGCGGTGGAGTACAAAGGAGGAAAGAATCCATCCAAGATTATTGTCATGGGCAACGGATATTTTATAACCGACTCTGCATATGGGACATACGGACCTTATTACAACAACGGTATGGTATTCTTCCTGAACTCCCTTAACTGGATGCTGGACAGGAAGGATGAGGTAGTAATACCTCCCAAGAACTATCAAGTTCAAAGACTGACCATCACCGCCCAGCAGGCCAACTTAATGGCGGCATTGGTTGTAATAGTCCTGCCGCTTCTGATACTTTGCTCAGGCATGTTCGTCTGGATGAGGAGGAGACATCTATGAAGCTATACAGGAATGCCATTATTCTTGTGGTGGTTTTGGCCCTTCTTCTGGGAGTATACGGTGTTGTCAGGTACGTTACTACAAAGAACGAAGAAGGCTCCTCCACCCGCAAATTAGCGGATAAGCTCATTGACCTGGCTTCCCAGGATATTGTTGAGCTTACCATACAGAACGAGAATGAGAAGCTTGTTTTTGAGAAAAAGGATGACAAATGGTATGCGGTTGAGCCGCAGAATCTGAAAATAGACAGCAGCAAGGTAAACAGCGTTGCCATAAACTTTGCGTCAGTCCTTATAAACCAGGTAGTGGAAGAAGAGGCAACCGACCTTTCGGTTTACGGCCTCGACAAACCCACCGTAATTACCGCCAAACTGAAGGACGGAACGGTGGCAACAGCTGAAGTAGGTGATCAAACACCTACAGGAAGCGGGTATTATGCAAAAGAGCCGGGCAAAAACAAGGTTTACATTATCGATTCGTATACCGGCAGCAAGATCAGGGTGAGAAAAAACGATCTCAGAAGCCTTGAGTTGTTCTACGAAAAACCTGAGGATATAATTAAGCTTCAGATGGGAAGAAACGGGCAGTTGCTTTTCACCGCCAGGAAGGCAGGAGAATACAACTGGGAGATAACCGAACCCATCAACGGAACTGCGGACTATTCTGCCATCGGCCCCATGCTGGAAGCCATTACAGGTCTTACCATTAGGGAGTTTGTGGAGGAAAACGTTCAGGATCCGTCAAAATATGGTTTTTCAAAGCCATTATACAGCTTTAAGTTTGATACAGGATACAGCACCCGTTCATTGCTCCTGGGGAATTATAAGACCAAGGGCTCAGAGATCTATGCGATGATCGAAGGCACCAATGAAGTGTTTACCGTATCGGTGGATACCCTGAGATTTATTGACAAACCGTTGGAAGAAATCTTTGAAGTTTTTGTTTATATTACAAACATATGGGATGTATCGGATATAGTGGTCAACCTGGATGGTGAAAGGATTGTATGTAAACTGGAAACCCACGATGAAGACAAGGAAAAGGATAAGTTCTACGTCAACGGAAAGGATGCGTCTTTTAAGGACGACAAGGGTGAACAGCCTTTCCGGAAGTTCTATCAATCCCTTATAGGGGTTACGCTCAGCAAGATAGACCCTGGTGCAGAGCCCCAGGGTCAACCTGAAATCACCTTTGAATATACTCTTAAGAAAGAGCCGTACAAGATGAAGGTTGAGTTCGTACCAAAGGATGAATACTATTACTACGTAATAAAGAACGGTGTTTACAGCGGTATCCTGGTTGAGAAAGATGAATTCGACAAATCAGAAGGAGTAAGGGAATCCTACAGAAAACTCATGGAAGCAATGGAAGCAAACAAGCAATAACGCTTTGACTTAAACTGTTCAGGTATTTATAGGCAGGCTCCCTCATAGGATTATAATAGCGATTCTATGGGGGGCTGTTTTTTTGAAGGGAGAATTCACAAATACTCTGAAGGTTGCTTTCATTTACGTTACCGCCATAATTGGAGCGGGATTTGCTTCGGGACAGGAGATAGTGCAATTCTTTTCAGTATATTACAGGGTAGGGTTTTACGGGATAATACTGGCAGGTATAATGTTTTCGATAATCGGATGCATCGTGTTAAACAAGGTTTATACCGAAAGGATAAGAAACTATGATGAATTCCTTTTTCCTGTTGTGGGATATTACCCCGGCATAATCATGGAGACGGTGGTCACCCTATTCATGTTTACCTTGTTCAGCGTAATGACGGCAGGGACAATAAACATCCTGACCAGCAAAGCAGGCATACCCTTTGTTATAAGCGCCCTGCTCATGGCTTTTGCATACTCAGTATTCATGATAAAAGGAATTAAGGCAATCGCAAGCCTCAGCATGTTTGTCACTCCAGTGCTTATAGCAGGCATGCTGATGGCGGGGTTTTATATTATAGCCTATCAGGACACATATGTCTTTAACGCCATCGGATTGAACCGCATTCTAACCCGCAACTGGCTTTCTTCATCCATCCTGTATGTCAGCTACAACAGCATTTTGTCAATAGCGGTATTGTGTGAACTCCAGCCTTACCTCAAGACCCGAAGGATTGCATTGGCAGGAGGTTGTATAGGAGGATGCCTTTTATGCATCATTGCCGTTGTAATCAATGCAGCCCTCTCGGTGGTAAACCCTGATTTTCTTAAAAATGAGCTTCCGGTTCTGGACATTATAGGCAAGAATAATGATGTATTTAACTTCATATACATGCTGATACTGTGGATTGCCATGTTTACATCGGGGATCATGGCAGGCTATGGATTTGCCAAAAGAGTCAACAGTTGCTTTGGCATTAACATGAAATTTATTACGGTCATTTCCTGTGCTGCTGCAGTAGTTCTTTCGGGTTTTGGATTTTCCAACCTCATATCCGTACTTTATCCCCTGTTTGGCTATGCAGGACTGTTCATGATTATTGTGGTTCTTGTCCAGGGGGTCAGAGATCTGTTCATTGGAAGACATAAAAGAACCATTCTCTAGAGGGCATAAAAGCCTGTTCCTTAAAAAGCATAAAACCAGGTGAATTATATATGGGTATGTGATAAAATTACATTATACGGAAGAAAAAACCGGGGTGAATATACGTTGTACCTGACCGATGAAAGGACGAACGACAGACCTGTTGGCCGAAAGACAAGCTTTCTGGCATTCCTGCTGCTTGTGACTCTGGTTTTGGGAGTTGCATTCCTGGCCTACCTTGAAAGCAACGATATTGACTTTAGAACCGCAAATCTGAAAAATGTTATTGCAGATATTTTTTCTTCAACGAAAGAGCAGGATGCCATCAAAATAATCAATGAAATTGGATACAGCATAAAAGAAAAGGCTGTTTTCGGTACATATGGAGATTATTTGATAAAATGTACTACAGAAGGCATTACCTGGATAAATAAGAAAGGAGAACAGGTTCAGAATATCGCACTTACCATGAACCGTCCGGCAGTGAGAACGGCAGGCGCATATCTTTTGGTTGCGGATCTCGGAGGGAAAGACATTAAAGTTTTCAGGAATACAAGCCTTCATTGGAACTTTTCTTCTGAAACCAATATCATAAATGCAGATATAAACGAAGACGGGCTTGTAACCATTGTCCATGAAGCAAACGGTTACAAGGCCAGGGTATCTGTATACCATCCCCTGGCCGACAGGCCGCTTGCGTTTACCCGAACCATTGCGGAATGTTTCGTGCTGTCCGCAAAGCTTTCACCTTCCGGAAAACAGTTGGTCATAAACAAGATTGATTCAAGAGGGATCAGGGCGGGCACACATATAGAGTTCAACCATTTGGCTCAGGAAGAGCCTTATTCAAACATATTCCGTGAAAATACCATTTATCCTGCTCTCTGGTTTACCGGGGACGGATCATTGTTTGCAGCAGGCGATTCGGAGGTAGCCTATTTCGACAGGGAAGGCACCCTTGCCTGGGAAAAAACCTATGATAACGGCATTGTATACAGTTCAAACCTGTGCTCAGGGAAATATCCTGTAGTTGCCGTAGCAGATATAAGCACGCAGGGAAATGGTAAAAATACGAGAATAGACGTGATGAACGCAAAAGGAGATGTAATGGTAAGCTACCCCGTAGAAGGCGAGGTCATTAACATTCAGACCTTTTCAAATACCATAGCGGTAAACCTGGGAAGAGAAGTTCTTTTTATTAATATCCAGGGAAATGAGATAGGCAGGTTTACTGCAAGAAGTGAAGTCTACGGCGTGTACTTTATGGACAGGAAAACCGCTGCCATAGTCACAAAAGAGGGCATCAGCATAATAAATATAGGCTAGGAGAGCAGGAAGAGGATGAACTGGAGCGACATGGCTGTTATTGTCATAATTCTTGGATTTGCGATTACAGGCATGATAAACGGATTTGTTATGTCTGTGTTCAGGCTCATGTCATTCTTTCTTTCCATTTATATTTCAATAAAGTTTTATCCCATAGTATCAAGCCTGTTAATGACAACGCCATTGTTCGATAATATAAAAAAGTCGGTGTCAGAGAGGCTTTTCATGCAGCATGCTGAGAGTGCCGTAAGCCGGATGGGACAGGCTGCAGCCGATAACGTCGTCAACAGCCTGCATCTGCCCGGATTTATGAAGGAAGGAATTATGGACAGGCTCGGCAATGTTTCGGGAATTTTTGATATATCCGGGGTTTTTGATGTCATAAGCGGCGAGATCGCAAAGATAATTATCAATTTTATAAGCCTGATACTGGTTTATCTGGCCGCAAAGTTGATCTTGTTTTTCTTTAGATTTGTTTTTCAGGGCATATCAAAACTCCCTCTTTTCAGGCAAATGGACAAGCTTGGCGGCTTTGCCTTTGGCGCTGTGGAAGGGCTTTTATCGGTATATATCTTGTTCGCCTTATTGATACTGTTCCACTCCGTTCCCCAGCTGGAACCGGCCTTTAAAGCAATAGACGACTCCCTGTTCGCCAGCTTTTTTTACAATAATAATTTTATAATTGAGATGTTGTTGAACTGATCTGTCTGTACTTGCATATCATTTCCTTTAAGTCAGTGCACTGTACTGATTATAAACATTATAATTTATTAACGAATCATACCCATTTTTTGTGACCGCTGGACACATGGAACTCAATGATAGTAAAATATCAATAAAGCCGGGAAGGATACCCGGCTATTGTTGTACACATGATCAGGTATGTCCTCAGACGGTAGATCTGTTTTAACAAGGGAGAGTTGTGAAGTATGAGAAGCGATGCAGTGAAGAAAGGTATTGAAAGGGCGCCCCACAGGTCGCTTTTTAAAGCAATGGGGTATACGGATGAAGAGATCAGTCGACCCTTGATTGGAATAGCAAACGCAAAAAGTGAAATTATACCCGGACACATCCACCTGGATAAAATTGCTGAGGCTGTAAAAGCAGGAATAAGAATGGCCGGCGGAACGCCCGTAGAATTCGGAGTGATCGGCGTTTGTGACGGAATAGCGATGGGACACATTGGAATGAAGTATTCCCTTGCCACAAGAGAACTGATAGCGGATTCCTGTGAAGCCATGGGTATGGCTCACAGTTTTGACGGCATGGTATTTATTCCCAACTGTGACAAAATAGTACCCGGCATGCTTATGGCTGCTGCCAGGATGAATATTCCGTCCATATTCATAAGCGGTGGTCCTATGCTGTCTGTCAGCCGTGGTGGGAAATCCCTGGATCTACTGAGCATGTTTGAGGCTGTTGGAGCGTACAAGGTAGGGAAAATGACCGACCGGGAAATGGCTGAGTGGGAAGACCATGCATGTCCGGGTTGCGGTTCCTGCGCAGGAATGTTCACCGCCAACTCCATGAACTGCCTGACAGAAGTTCTGGGCCTGGGACTTCCCGGCAACGGCACAATTCCGGCCGTCTATGCCGAGAGGATAAGGTTGGCCAAAAAAGCGGGCATGCAGATAATGGAGCTGGTCAGAAAAGATATAAAGCCCTCGGATATACTGACGCATAAATCCTTTGAAAATGCCCTTGCGGTGGATATGGCACTGGGATGTTCCACCAACTCGGTTCTGCATCTTACAGCCATAGCCCATGAAGTGGGCATAAAGATAGACCTGGACATAATAAATGAAATAAGCGAAAAGGTTCCCAATCTGTGCAGGCTTTCTCCTGCAGGGAAACATTACATCCAGGACCTGTATGCTGCAGGAGGGGTACAGGCTGTTATGAAGGAGCTGTCCCGCAAAGGCCTTCTTCACCTGGACCTTATGACGGTAACGGGAAAAACAGTAGGAGAAAACATTGAAAATGCCGAAGTGAAGAACTTCGAGGTAATCAGAAGTATTGACAATCCCTACAGTCCTACCGGAGGAATTGCGGTTCTGAAAGGCAATCTTGCTCCTGACGGAGCTGTTGTAAAGCGTTCGGCAGTTGCAGAGGAAATGCTTGTACACAGAGGACCTGCAAAAGTTTTTGATTCGGAAGAATCAGCCATTGAGGCAATATACAGGGGTCAAATTGTAAAAGGTGACGTGGTGATCATAAGATATGAAGGTCCCAGGGGCGGACCGGGGATGAGAGAAATGCTGAGCCCCACTTCTGCAATCTGCGGAATGGGACTGGACAAAGATGTCGCTCTCATAACTGACGGAAGGTTCTCGGGAGCAACACGGGGCGCTTCCATAGGGCATGTATCACCTGAAGCCATGGAAGGTGGTCCCATTGCACTGGTTAAGGATGGTGACATTATAAGCATTGACATACCTAACGGAAAATTAAACGTTGAAATATCAGACGAGGAAATGGAAAGAAGAAGGGCAGCATGGAAGGCGCCCGCCCCGAAGATAACCAAAGGCTATCTTGGAAGATATTCAAGGCTTGTAACATCGGCAAGCACGGGTGCTGTGTTCAGGTGAGACCGGTACGGGTGCTGTGCCCGGATGAAATGGAGTAGAAATGTAAGTTAACTGGTTGCACTTACATTGAATGGAGGAAAATGTTATTCCGTGACATATCATTTTCCTGTGAAACAGAACAACCAGCTAAGTCAATGTAGGGTTTGAAAGGAAGGTATTTGACTGGGAGGTAGTTATAAAGTGAAACTTACCGGTGCTGAAATCTTGATAGAGTGCTTAATAGAGCAAGGTGTTGATACTGTATTTGGATTTCCCGGAGGCGCGGTATTAAATATATATGATGCACTGTACAAAGCAAAGGGCAGGATCAGGCATATACTGACTTCCCATGAGCAGGGAGCTGCCCATGCAGCTGACGGATATGCCAGGGCAACAGGCAAGACAGGAGTGTGCATAGCTACTTCCGGACCGGGAGCCACCAACCTGGTAACGGGGATTGCCACTGCTTACATGGATTCTGTGCCCATGGTGGCAATTACGGGACAGGTGGCTACATCCCTTTTGGGGAAGGATTCGTTCCAGGAAGTGGATATTGCGGGAATAACCATGCCCATAACAAAGCACAACTACATCGTAAAGGATGTAACCAAGCTGGCGAAGACTGTGAGGGAGGCCTTCAGGATTGCAAGAGAGGGAAGGCCGGGACCTGTCCTGATAGACATCTGCAAAGATGTTACCGCTGCTGTGACTGATTATGAGCCTTGCATGCTGAAGGAAACTGAAGAGGCTCCCGTGAAAAAGTTCTCCATGCAGGTGTCTGATGAGCAGATTAATGAAGCGGCCGAGATTATTAATCTATCCAAACGACCGGTTATCCTTTCGGGAGGAGGAGTATCAATAGCCGGCGCAAATGAAGAGGTTCTGGAGCTGGCGGAGAAATCAGGTATTCCTGTAGCAACAACTTTGATGGGACTTGGTTCTTTTCCGGGAACCCATGAGCTTTTTATGGGACTGGTAGGAATGCATGGCACAAGGACATCCAATATGGCTGTGTCCGAATCCGATCTTTTCATAGCCATAGGCGCAAGGTTCAGCGACAGGGTAATAAGCGATGTCACCAAGTTTGCTCCCAACGCAAGGATAATGCATATCGATATCGACCCTGCAGAGATCGGAAAGAATGTTAACGTACATTACCCTCTTGTGGGCAATATAAGGGAGATATTAAAACGAATAAATGCAAGAATTGTAAAGGATGTGCACCGCGAATGGTGCAAAACGGTAAGTGAATGGAAAACCAGGTTTCCTCTTAAATACAGCCAGAACGGTATGCTGAAGCCACAGTTCGTAGTGGAAAAAATTTATGAAAAAACGGAAGGGAAAGCCATCATTACCACGGAGGTCGGTCAGAACCAGCTGTGGGCGGCCCAGTTTTATAAATTCACTTCTCCAAGACAGTTTATATCCTCAGGAGGGCTGGGAACCATGGGTTTTGGCCTTGGTGCCTGCATAGGAGCCCAGCTTGGCTGTCCCAACAGGAAAGTCATCAATATTGCAGGAGACGGAAGCTTCAGGATGAATTGCAATGAGCTGGCCACTGCCGTGGAATATAAACTGCCTATAATCATTGCCCTTTTGAACAACGGCGTCCTTGGCATGGTGAGGCAGTGGCAGGATCTGTTTTACGGAGGAAGATATTCCGAAACTACGATAGAACGGGGTACCGATTTTGTAGCCCTTGCCAGGGCCTACGGAGCAGAAGGCATCAATGTTACAAAACCTGAAGAGGTGGAACCTGCAATAGAAAAGGCCCTTGCCTCCAGGGACAGGCCGGTGCTCATCAACTTCGTAATCGATAAAGATGAAAAGGTACTGCCCATTGTACCTCCCGGAGCACCGATAAGCGACCTTATTGATTAGTAGAAGTATGGGAGTTAAATACACGGCATAATGTATGGCATGAAAATATAAAAAGAGCCTGGCGGTTGTCATCCGCCAGGCTTCTTTAAACCATATCCTCCGGAACACACATGCCCCTTGAAATTATACATCCTTTGTAATATTAATGCTTGTCAGAGTGTAAATGTTAACATCCGCCGGAATGTATCGGCAAACTTATTCTTTGTCCAAGTAACTGCTTACGATGGCCTCAACTTCTTCCACACTTTTATTCATGAACTCTTTTCCAATCTCGTCTGTTCCACGTTGACTTTGATTTTGCTGTTTACGCTCAAACAAACAGTTCAAATAAATTCTTGACTTTTGCCTTGACATGTGTTAAATTAATTATTGCTTTATTCGTCGGTCTTTTTTTTATGCTTAAAATATTCATGAAAACTTAAGGATATATACAACAGAGCCGGAGGTGTGAGAATGAGAGTAAAGATCACGTTGGCATGCACTGATTGCAAGCAGAGGAATTATACCACCAAGAAGAACAGAAAAAATGATCCTGACAGGCTTGAACTGAAGAAGTACTGCAAATTCTGTCAAAAGCATACGGTTCACAGAGAGACAAGGTAATACACCGGCAAATTCACATAAAACAATTGTTTTCGGTTGGTAACTAAAAAAGCGGAGTTGTTGATTATGGCTGAAAAAGCGAAGGTATCAAGGTTGAAAAACACCTGGAAATCCCTTTCAAAGTTCTTCAGGGATATAAGAAGTGAATTAAAAAAAGTTGTTTGGCTAAACAGGAAGCAACTGGTCAATAATACTATTACCGTACTGCTTGCTTGCCTTATCATTGGTGCGGTCATCTGGGTTGCCGATTTAATTTTCGCTAAAGCTACCGAGCTGGTGTTCATTAGGTAAGATGGAGGTTGGAATGGGTTTAATGCTTCCTGAGAAAACTTCTGAAAATGCCAAATGGTACGTGGTTCATACTTATTCGGGGTATGAAAACAAGGTAAAGGCTAATCTTGAAAAGATTGTTGAGAACAGGGGTTTGCAGGACTACATTCTGGACATAGTGGTTCCCATGGAGGAACAGATCGAGATAAAGGATGGCAGAAAAAAAGCCACCTTAAGGAAAGTGTTCCCCGGGTATGTTTTGATTAAGATGGTTATGACCGATGAATCGTGGTACGTTGTAAGGAATACCAGGGGAGTAACCGGATTTGTAGGTCCCGGATCCAAGCCTGTACCTTTGACCGATGAAGAAATCAGGGCTATGGGTGTTGAAGAAACTGCCACCGTTGTTGACTACGAACCCGGTGACAGTGTAAGAGTAGTATCCGGACCCCTTGAGAACTTTATCGGAACGGTTGAAGAAATTAATATTGAAAAGAAAAAAGTAAGGGTTTTGGTGTCCATGTTCGGGCGTGAAACTCCCGTTGAGCTGGAGTTCAGCCAGATACAGAAAATCTGACCAACGGCTTA
This sequence comes from Bacillota bacterium, assembly GCA_023622945.1. Classification (GTDB taxonomy): domain Bacteria; phylum Bacillota; class Clostridia; order Acetivibrionales; family JAMNYG01; genus JAMNYG01. Next base: position 30,354 of record JAMNYG010000056.1, read on the forward strand.
CGGTTAACGGATTGATAGGTATGGGTGAAAACCCGTTCAGCCTATAGATAAAACTGCCGGTTTGCCGGCAGTATAAGCGCAGTATGCGCTTTTAACGCTATACAAATGTATATGCGCTGTAATACGGCGCAAAATTGGGAGGTGGAAACGATGGCAAAGAAAGTTGTCGGTTATGTAAAACTTCAAATACCTGCAGGAAAAGCTACTCCGGCTCCACCGGTTGGACCAGCTTTAGGACAGCATGGCGTAAACATAATGGCTTTTTGCAAGGAGTTTAATGAAAGGACTGCAAAGGACGCGGGCCTGGTAATTCCTGTAATCCTCACCGTTTATTCGGACAGGTCCTTTACGTTTATCACAAAAACTCCTCCGGCTTCTGTACTTTTGAAGAGGGCATGCAAAATAGAGAGCGGGTCAGGTGTTCCTAACAGGGAAAAGGTAGCAAAGATATCCAAGGAAGAAATCAGAAAAATAGCTGAACTTAAAATGCCCGACCTTAATGCTTCAAGCATCGAAGCAGCCATGAGCATGATTGCCGGAACAGCAAGAAGCATGGGTATAGTTGTTGAGGACTGATAAAGTTTCAAACAGATTGGAAGGTTCAAATCACGTGGGAGGAAACAGGTGTTTCCGTAACAATTTACCACAAAGGAGATGATATATATGAAAAGAGGAAAGAAATATCTTGAAAGCGTTAAGCTTGTAGATAAAACAAGACTGTACGATCCTACCGAAGCCCTTGAGCTGGTGCAGCAGACTGCAAAAGCAAAATTCGATGAGACAGTTGAAGTCCACATAAGGCTGGGCGTAGACTCAAGACATGCAGATCAGCAGGTAAGGGGAGCGGTTGTTCTTCCCCATGGAACCGGCAAAAAAGTAAGGGTATTGGTATTTGCAAAAGGTGAAAAGGCCAAAGAAGCTGAAGATGCCGGAGCTGAATATGTAGGTGCTGAAGACCTGGTAGCAAAAATACAGAATGAAAACTGGCTTGATTTTGACGTGGTAGTCGCTACTCCCGACATGATGGGTGTTGTAGGAAGACTGGGTAGGATCCTGGGACCAAAAGGCTTAATGCCCAATCCCAAAGCCGGAACGGTGACAATGGATGTGGCAAAGGCCATTGCGGATATCAAAGCCGGTAAGATTGAGTACAGGCTTGACAGAACGAATATTATCCATTGCCCCATAGGCAAGGTTTCATTCGGTACCCAAAAGCTTGTTGAAAACTTCCGCACCCTTATGGATGCGATAATCAGGGCAAAACCAGCCGCTGCAAAAGGGCAGTACCTTAGAAGCATAGTGGTTTCATCCACAATGGGACCCGGAATTAAAATAAATCCCGTAAGGGTCATGGATTAATAAACAGAATAATGAGTCATTTCTGATAAGATTAAGATGAAGTTAAGATAATGAATGGTTTTTTAATAGAATAGTGTAGACAAGTTAAAAATTATATAGTAGTATATACAATGTCAATTAAACAGAACCCACTGCCATAGACAGCAGGTGCGAAAGCGTAATAGGTTGCAAAACCTTCCTGCCGAGGTGAGTTGGAGCATATATTCTTGCAAGGAATAATTCCCCTCGTACGTCTATGTCTGTGCGAGGGGTTCTGTTTTGAAGCAACTATATGCGAGGGAGGTGGACACGTCAGATGCCGAGCCAAAAGGTTTTGGAAAGAAAAAAGCAAGCGGTGTCCGAGCTGTCGGGTAAAATAAAGGAAGCAAAGGCTTTTATACTTGCTGATTACAGGGGACTTACCGTTCAACAGGATACCGAACTCAGAAAGGCTTTAAGGGAAGCAGACGTTGAGTACAAGGTTGTGAAAAACTCTCTGGTAAGGCTTGCAATGGAGGAAAACGGGCTGGATGCCATAACTCCTTTCCTGGAAGGTCCAACGTCAATTGCCCTGAGCAACACGGATCCTGTGGCTCCCGCAAAGGTTCTTTCAGAATATGCCAAGAAGTTTGAAAAACTTGAACTGAAAGTGGGAGTTGTTGAAGGTAAGGTTATCGATATTAACGGCATAAAAGCTCTTGCGGATCTGCCACCGAGAGAGGTCCTGATTGCAAAGGTACTGGGAGGATTCAATGCACCTATATCAGGTTTGGTAAATGTTCTAATTGGTAATATCAGAGGTCTGGTGGTAGCGTTAAACGCTATCGCAGAGAAAAAAGCAGGCCAACAGGCTTAAGTAAATTCCAGAAAATTCTAATTCTAATTAAATGGAGGTATTTATAATGGCTAGCGAAAAGGTAACAAAACTTATTGAGGATGTTAAAGCGCTTACTGTATTGGAATTGTCTGAACTGGTAAAGGCTTTGGAAGAGGAATTCGGAGTTTCCGCGGCTGCACCGGTAGCAGTTGCAGCAGCACCGGCAGCAGCAGGAGCAGCTGCAGCAGCACCTGCTGAAGAACAGACAGAGTTTACAGTAGTTCTTAAGGAAGTTGGACCCGAGAAGATCAAGGTTATCAAGGTTATCAGGGAAATAACAGGCTTGGGTCTCAAGGAAGCTAAGGACCTTGTAGACGGAGCTCCCAGCAACGTTAAAGAAAATGTTTCCAAGGAAGAAGCTTCAGCTATCGAAGCTAAATTGAAGGAAATAGGAGCTACAGTAGAAATTAAATAAGAAGAAAAGCTAAGAAGCATCAGAAAGGGGTTTCTTGGAAAAAAGAAGCCTCTTTTTGTTGACTTTGGATTAATAATTAGAGGGATAAAAAACAAAAAAAGAGAGCAGTAACTGTTGACAAGTTGAACCAGGTATGCTACAATCATATACTGCGTTATAATTTGTGCTTGTATTGTAAAAAATTTCTTGCTGAAGTACCTGACGAATTGTGAATAAACTGTGAACTCATTTAAATTATAGCATAGAGGAATAAAGAAGGCAATAACTGTTAATAATATTTTAGTGATTACGAGCTTGGATAATACATAGTATATGCATGGCAGTAGAAAAATATTCATATAAAATAAATATTGGGCGAACAATATAAAGCTTTTATTTGCAGGATAAAAGCTTATGTGCATATATATACATATATATCTAGCCTTATCAGATCATTATACAGCAGAAGTGCCTGCTTTAGCGCTTGAGCCAGTTCTTTTAAAAAACGGTGTTTCTTTTGGCCGAAAGCTGTAAATAAAGTCATAACATATGAGGTGATATTTGATGGTACATCCCGTTAAACTTGGCAGAAACGTAAGAATGAGCTACTCAAAAATCAACGAAGTCCTGGAAATGCCAGATCTCATCGAAGTCCAGAAGAAATCCTACAAATGGTTTCTTGAAGAAGGTCTCAGAGAAGTCTTCAGAGATGTTTCCCCCATCACCGATTACACAGGAAATCTGATACTTGAATTCATCGACTATTCCCTTGATGAAGAGCCCAAGTATAGCATAGAAGAGTGTAAAGAGAGGGATGCTACGTATTCTGCGCCTCTAAAGGTAAAGGTCCGTCTCATAAATAAGGAAACCGGAGAAGTCAAGGAACAGGAAATTTTCATGGGAGATTTCCCTTTGATGACTGATACCGGTACTTTTATCATAAACGGTGCTGAAAGGGTAATAGTAAGCCAGCTGGTAAGATCGCCCGGTATCTATTACGATATGAAGTTCGACAAGACCGGAAAGAAACTGTTTTCAAACACCGTGATACCTAACAGAGGTGCCTGGCTGGAGTATGAAACCGATTCAAATGACGTTATATCGGTAAGAATAGACAGAACAAGGAAACTCCCCATAACGGTATTGGTGAGAGCTCTTGGATACGGTACCGATCTTGAGATTACCCAGCTGTTCGGTGAAGATGAGCGTATTATGGCAACCATTCAGAAAGACAGCGCCAAGACTGCCGACGAAGGGTTGCTTGAAATATACAAGAGACTGAGACCCGGAGAGCCGCCCACTGTTGAAAGTGCGCGCACGCTTGTTCATAACCTGTTTTTTGATCCTAAAAGATATGACCTTGCCAAGGTCGGAAGATACAAGTTCAACAAGAAACTGTCACTGGCTGCCAGGATAAACGGATTCAGGGCAGCTGAAACCATTGTTGATCCCAGGACAGGAGAAATACTTGTTGCCGCGGACGAAGTAATCGGCAGGCAGCAGGCCGAGGCAATCCAGAATGCAGGTATTAATTCGGTTGTCCTTAAGGTTGAAGGCAGAAACGTTAAAGTAATCGGGAATAACATGGTAGATCTCAAAGCACATGTGGATTTTGACGTGTCCGACCTGGGAATAAATGAAAAGGTGAAATATGATGTCTTAAAGAGAATACTTGACGAAAATGAGGGCTACGACGAGACAACCATTAAGAGAGCATTGAAAGCTGCAGTTGATGAGCTTGTACCAAAGACCATCACTGTTGAGGATATAATAGCATCTATAAGTTACATCATTAATCTTAGTTACGGAATAGGCAGCATTGATGACATAGACCACCTGGGAAACAGAAGGCTTCGTTCGGTTGGGGAACTCCTTCAGAACCAGTTCAGGATAGGGCTTGCCCGAATGGAAAGGGTGGTAAGGGAGAGGATGACTATACAGGATATCGATATAGTCACTCCCCAGGCATTGATAAATATACGTCCTGTAGCGGCTGCGGTTAAGGAGTTCTTTGGAAGCAGCCAGCTTTCACAGTTTATGGACCAGACCAACCCTCTGGCTGAACTGACACACAAAAGAAGGCTGAGTGCGCTGGGACCGGGAGGATTGAGCAGGGAGAGAGCAGGATTTGAGGTTCGTGACGTTCACTACTCCCACTATGGACGCATATGCCCCATAGAAACTCCTGAAGGACCCAACATCGGTCTTATAAACTCTCTCAGCACATATGCCAGGGTTAATGAATACGGCTTTATTGAGGCTCCTTACCGCAAAGTTGACAAGGAAAAGGGAGTTGTAACCGACGAAATCGTTTACCTGACCGCAGACGAAGAAGACGAATATTATATTGCACAGGCCGGAGAGCCTCTTGATGAAGAGGGCAGATTTATTAACCAGAGGGTTCTTTGCAGATACAAAGATGAAATTCTGGAGGTTGAAAGGGAGAAGATAGATTATATCGATGTTTCTCCAAAGCAGCTTGTTTCGGTGGCTACTGCAATGATCCCGTTCCTTGAAAACGATGACGCCAACAGGGCGTTGATGGGTTCCAACATGCAGCGTCAGGCCGTTCCCCTTATTAAGCCTGAAGCTCCGATTATAGGTACCGGTATTGAATACAAGGCCGCCAGGGATTCAGGAGTGGTTGTCATTGCCAAAAATGACGGTGTTGTGGAAAAGGTTTCAGCCAATGAAATCATAATAAGGACGAAAGACGGCGGCAGGGATGTGTATAAGCTTCTCAAGTACAAGCGTTCCAACCAGGGAACCTGCATAAACCAGAGGCCTATAGTAAAGAAAGGCGATATGGTGAAGAAAGATGACGTTATTGCTGACGGTCCTTCTACCGAGAACGGTGAGATTGCACTGGGCAAGAACGTGCTTATAGGGTTTATGACGTGGGAAGGTTACAATTACGAAGACGCCATACTCATCAGCGAGAAACTGGTAAAAGAAGACGTATTTACATCCATACACATAGAGGAATATGAGGCGGAAGCAAGAGATACAAAGCTTGGCCCTGAGGAAATAACCAGGGATATCCCCAATGTAGGTGAAGACACCCTTAAGGATCTGGATGAAAGGGGCATCATCAGGATAGGTGCCGAAGTAAGGTCGGGAGACATCCTTGTAGGAAAGGTTACTCCCAAGGGTGAAACCGAACTGACGGCCGAGGAGAGACTTCTGAGGGCCATATTCGGTGAGAAGGCCAGGGAAGTAAGAGATACGTCTCTGCGCGTACCGCACGGTGAGCAGGGCATCGTGGTGGATGTCAAAGTGTTCAGCAGGGAGAACGGAGATGAGCTTCCTCCCGGGGTCAACCAACTGGTAAGGGTTTATGTAGCCCAGAAGAGGAAAATATCGGTAGGAGACAAGATGGCAGGAAGGCACGGAAACAAGGGTGTTATTTCAAGGATACTGCCTGAGGAGGATATGCCTTTCCTTCCTGACGGAACTCCCCTTGAGATAGTTTTGAATCCGCTGGGCGTGCCGTCCCGAATGAACATCGGGCAGGTTCTTGAGGTCCATCTTGGATATGCTGCAAGAGCCCTGGGCTGGGAAGTTGCCACTCCTGTATTCGACGGAGCCTCCGAGCATGATATTATCGAGACTCTTAAAATGGCAGGATTACCTGAAGACGGCAAGAGCATTTTATATGACGGAAGAACAGGAGAGCCCTTTGACAACAGGGTAACCGTCGGATATTTGTACATGCTGAAACTTGCTCACCTGGTTGATGACAAGATACATGCACGTTCCACAGGTCCATATTCTCTGGTTACCCAGCAGCCCCTGGGCGGAAAGGCCCAGTTCGGAGGGCAGAGATTCGGAGAAATGGAAGTTTGGGCTCTTGAGGCTTATGGTGCAGCTTATACTCTGCAGGAACTTCTGACCGTAAAATCGGATGACGTCGTGGGCAGAGTTAAGACCTACGAGGCCATTGTAAAAGGCGAAAACGTTCCTGAGCCCGGAATTCCTGAGTCGTTCAAGGTGCTTATCAAGGAACTCCAGAGCCTGGCCCTGGACGTGAAGGTTTACTCTGAAGAGCAAGAGGAGATTACCATCAAAGAGTCGGTGGAAGATGAGCTCGATGAGCTGAGCGTTAATATTGAAGGCAAGGAAGATGAAACTCCGTTTACCGATTATGACTATAACGATATGGATGAAGGTGAACTGGAGGATGAAATTGACGATTTGGACCTGGATGACTTGGGCAGCGATGTCGATGATAATCTGGACGAGGATTTCACCGACGACCTGTTTGCAGATGATGACGATCTGGACTTAAACACTGATGACGACAGTGATTTTTAGTAGGAGGGAGATAAAGCTATGTTGGAACTCAGCAATTTCGATTCAATAAGAATTAGTTTAGCGTCTCCTGAAAAAATCAGGGAATGGTCGCGCGGTGAGGTAAAAAAGCCTGAGACCATAAACTACAGGACTTTGAAGCCGGAAAGAGACGGTTTGTTCTGCGAGAGGATTTTCGGTCCCCAGAAGGACTGGGAGTGCCATTGCGGTAAATACAAGAGAATCAGATACAAAGGCATAGTGTGCGACAGGTGCGGCGTTGAGGTTACCAAGTCAAAGGTAAGAAGGGAAAGAATGGGGCATATAGAACTGGCTGCCCCTGTATCCCATATCTGGTACTTTAAGGGAATACCCAGCAGGATGGGGCTTATTCTTGACATGTCCCCCAGGGCTCTTGAGAAGGTATTGTATTTTGCAGCATATGTTGTGATAGATCCCGGTCAGACCCCACTGTCAAAGAAACAGATACTGACCGAAAGGGAGTACAGGGACAGTCTTGAAAAATTCGGGAACAACTTCCGGGCCGGAATGGGAGCAGAAGCGATAAAGGAGCTCCTTGCAGAAATAGATCTTGACAAACTCTCTGAGGAACTGAGAGCGGAGCTTGAAAATACAACAGGGCAGAAGAAAATAAGAACAATAAAGAGGCTGGAAGTTGTAGAGGCTTTCCGCCAGTCGGGAAATCGCCCTGAGTGGATGATACTGGACGTAATACCGGTTATTCCTCCTGAACTCAGGCCGATGGTACAGCTGGACGGCGGAAGGTTTGCAACTTCAGACCTTAATGATCTCTACAGAAGGGTTATCAACAGGAATAACAGGTTAAAGAGGCTTTTGGATCTGGGTGCGCCGGACATTATTGTAAGAAATGAAAAGAGGATGCTCCAGGAAGCCGTTGACGCACTTATAGATAACGGCAGAAGGGGAAGACCGGTTACAGGTCCGGGAAACAGGCCTCTTAAATCTCTTTCGGATATGCTGAAGGGAAAGCAGGGCCGCTTCAGACAGAATCTGCTTGGAAAGCGTGTCGACTATTCAGGCCGTTCGGTTATAGTTGTCGGTCCGGAACTGAAAATATATCAGTGCGGATTGCCCAATGAAATGGCCCTGGAGCTGTTTAAGCCTTTTGTAATGAAGAAGCTTGTCAGCGACGGCCTTGCTCATAACATTAAAAGTGCCAAGAGGATGGTGGAAAGGGTAAAACCCGAGGTATGGGATGTACTGGCAGAGGTCATAAAGGAACATCCCGTGCTGTTAAACCGCGCTCCTACCCTTCACAGACTCGGTATACAGGCTTTTGAACCCGTGCTTATAGAGGGAAGGGCTCTGAAACTTCATCCCCTGGTTTGTACTGCATATAATGCTGACTTTGACGGTGACCAGATGGCCGTTCACGTGCCCTTGTCCGTAGAAGCACAGGCTGAAGCAAGATTTCTCATGCTGTCTGCCAACAACCTGCTTAAGCCCCAGGACGGAAAGCCCGTTACGGTACCTACCCAGGATATGGTTCTTGGCAGCTACTACCTTACAATTGAACGCAAGGGTGAGGCAGGAGAAGGCAAAGTGTTCTGTTCCTCCGATGAAGCCATTATGGCTTATACTGAGGGTGTTGTCGGACTTCATGCGCCTATTAAGGTGAGGATGGAAAAAGTCATCGACGGCCAGCGCAAATCCAAGATATTTGAGACCACCGTGGGAAGGCTGATTTTCAACGAAGCCATACCCCAGGATTTGGGATTTGTCGACCGTTCGGATCCGGAAATGATGCTGGCTCCTGAAATTGATTTCCTTGTTGACAACAAGGCTCTCAAGAAAATCGTTGACAGATGCATAAAAGTCCATGGAATGGCGGAGACTGCAATTGTATTGGACAAGATAAAAGAGCTGGGATTTAAGTATTCAACCAGAGGAGCCATAACCATCGGTGTGTCCGACATGATTATTCCTGAAGTCAAAAAGCGCTACCTGGAAGAAACCGAAGAGCGCATAGAGAATATCACAAGGCAGTACAGGAGAGGCCTCATATCCAATGAAGAAAGATACAATGCGGTAATCACCGCATGGACGGAAGCCAGCGAGAATATTACCAAGGCCCTCATAGAAAATCTTGACAGGTTTAATTCTCTGTACATGATGTCCAACTCAGGTGCAAGAGGTAACATAAACCAGATCAAACAGCTGGCCGGAATGAGAGGACTCATGGCCGATACTCAGGGTAAGACCATAGAAACGCCGATAAAGGCAAGCTTCCGAGAGGGACTGAATGTTCTTGAGTATTTCATCTCCGCTCACGGCGCAAGAAAAGGTCTTGCCGACACCGCCTTAAGGACCGCCGACTCCGGATACCTGACAAGGCGTCTTGTAGAGGTATGCCAGGACATCATCGTCAGGGAAGTGGACTGCGGTACCAAAGAATATGTAGAAGTGTCGGAGATCAAGAACGGAAACGAAGTCATAGAAGACCTCGCGGAAAGAATTACCGGAAGATATTGCGCCGAGGATGTGGTACATCCTGAAACAGGCGAAATCATAGTGAAAGCCGGTGTAATCATAAGCGACAGGGATGCCGAGAGAATTACGGAAGCAGGAATAAAGAAAGTGAAGATAAGATCGATACTTTCCTGCCGCTCAGAATATGGCGTTTGTGCAAAGTGTTACGGAATAAACCTTGCAACAGGAGAAGAAGTAAATGTAGGAGAAGCGGTTGGTATCATTGCAGCCCAGTCCATAGGAGAACCCGGTACTCAGCTGACCATGAGAACATTCCACACCGGCGGTGTTGCAGGCGATGACATCACACAGGGTCTGCCCCGCGTTGAAGAATTGTTTGAGGCCAGAAAGCCGAAGGGTCTCTCAATCATTTCTGAAATCAGCGGTACCGTAACCATATCAGAGTCAAAGAAGAAAAGGGAAGTAATAGTGACCTCTGAAGATGGTAACTCGGTAAGCTATCTGATCCCGTATGGATCCAGGGTGAAGGTGTCAGACGGGGATCATGTCGAAGCAGGAGACGAATTGACCGAAGGTTCGGTAAATCCTCACGACATACTCAAAATCAAAGGGGTCAATGGGGTTCAGAGTTACCTGCTCCAGGAAGTCCAGAAGGTTTACAGGCTGCAGGGTGTTGACATCAACGACAAACATATAGAGGTTATAGTAAGGCAGATGCTGCGCAAGGTAAAGGTGGAAGATCCCGGAGATACCAATCTCCTGCCCGGTGGAATAGTTGATATGTTCACCTACGAAAGAGAAAACAAGAAAGCTCTTGAAGCAGGATTGCGGCCTGCTACCGGCAAGAGAACTCTTCTGGGTATCACAAAAGCTACCCTTGCCACCGAGTCCTTCCTGTCGGCAGCCTCCTTCCAGGAAACCACAAGAGTATTGACCGAAGCTGCGATAAAGGGCAAGAAAGACATGCTTGTAGGTCTGAAGGAAAACGTGATCATAGGAAAACTGATTCCTGCAGGTACAGGTATGAGCCGATACAAGGATATCACAATACGTACGGCTGAAGAGTAAATTTTACCGTCCGGGTCGGCATTGTTCATAAGATATTGACAAAAAGAGCATTGCGGTGATAAAATATTTCAGTATGTAGAGTAGGCTTGTTGCTGAAGCTGCCGATAATGCTTCTTTTAAGGCACACCGGCTGACCTGGAGGATGTCGGATAAGGTTTGTTAATCAGGTCCGGGGGCTTTTTGCCCCGGGTCTCCATTATGTCCAGGGGGGTTTAGGAAGTGCTGGAAGAATTAAAACACGGCAAAAAGACAGTGGGCATAAAACAATCGTTGAAAGCTTTAAGGGCCGGAAACGTCAAGATAGCCTTCATTGCAAAAGATGCTGATGAACGCTTGCTGGCCGATGTTAAGGAGGCTTGTCAAACCGGTTCTGTTGAGGTAGTATATGTGGACAGTATGAAACAGCTGGGTAAGGCCTGTGGCATTGATGTGGGTGCCTCAGTGGCATGCCTGCTGAAATAATGTACACATATGACATATTATAAACCGCCATATGTTTTTTGTGGAAGGAGGTGTATGAATGCCGACATTCAACCAGTTGGTTAGAAAAGGGAGACAAACGGTTAAAAAGAAACCCAAGGCTCCTGCACTGCAAAGGGGTTTTAATTCCTTAAAGAAACAACCTATAGAGCTAAGTTCACCTCAGAAGAGAGGCGTGTGCACCGTCGTTAAGACAACTACTCCCAAGAAGCCTAATTCAGCCTTGAGGAAAGTGGCCAGGGTAAGACTGACAAACGGTATTGAAGTTACAGCTTATATACCCGGAATAGGACATAATCTTCAAGAGCACAGCGTTGTTCTTGTAAGAGGAGGAAAGGTCAAGGACCTGCCTGGCGTAAGGTACCACATCATTAGGGGAACCCTTGATGCTGCAGGTGTGGCCAACAGAATGCAGGGACGCTCCAAGTACGGAGCCAAGAGGCCCAAGGCCGCTAAGAAATAATATCCATAACGTCTGAAGCACGCATATATTTGTGTCTTTTTACCGACATTAAATATTAGGGCAGTGCAAGTAACCATGCATTGAAATTTGAAGTGCTAAGTACGTTGTTTAATATATATGTCTATATATATAAATATACAAGTACAGAGCACTGACGACGGCGTGGTGAGTATTGGCTTCTGATATCATGGCAGGGCTGTTATGAAATCTGACGTTCACCATAGCCGCGAGTACCGATGATACTACATGATAGAAGGAGGGAAGCAAAGTGCCAAGAAAAGGTCATGTACCTAAGAGAGATGTTCTGCCTGATCCTATTTACAACAGCAAACGTGTCACAAAGCTGATAAATAACATCATGCTTGACGGCAAGAAGGGCGTAGCTCAGAAGATATGTTACGGCGCTTTTGACATTATCAGGGAAAAGACAGGAAGAGATCCCCTGGAAGTGTTTGAAGAAGCCTTGAATAACGTTATGCCGGTTCTTGAAGTAAGGGCCAGGAGAGTAGGTGGTGCAACCTACCAGGTTCCTGTGGAAGTTCGTCCTGACAGGCGGCAGACTTTAGGATTAAGATGGATTGTGGACTATGCCCGTAGCAGGGGCGAAAGGACAATGAAGGAAAGACTGGCAGCAGAAATTCTTGATGCTCTGAACAGCATGGGTGGAGCATTCAAGAAGAAAGAAGATACTCATAAGATGGCTGAAGCCAACAGGGCTTTTGCTCACTACAGATGGTAATTCAAAACCAACGGACTATGCAACATCAGCAGACCACGTTGTGCTAACGTACGTTTAACAATCGTACTATCGCGAATATGAAAGGAAGGTTATATGCCCAGGCAATTTAGTTTGGAAAATACCAGAAACATCGGAATAATGGCACATATTGATGCTGGTAAAACCACTACCACAGAGCGTATCCTGTTTTATACCGGTAAGCTTTATAAAATGGGGGAGACCCATGAAGGTAATGCAACCATGGACTGGATGGAACAGGAACAGGAGAGGGGTATTACCATAACCTCTGCTGCTACTACCGCTATGTGGAAGGGTACCAGGATTAATATCATTGATACGCCGGGGCACGTTGACTTTACGGTTGAGGTTGAAAGATCTCTTCGAGTTCTCGACGGTTCAGTAACAGTTTTTTGTGCAAAAGGAGGAGTTGAGCCCCAAACTGAGACGGTCTGGAGACAGGCTGATAAATACGGGGTTCCTCGTATTGCATATATAAATAAGATGGACATAATAGGAGCAGATTTCTTTAACTGTGTGCAGATGATGAAGGACAGGCTGAATGCAAATGCTGTCCCTATTCAGCTGCCCATAGGAAAGGAAGAAAATTTCGAGGGCATCATCGACCTTGTTACCATGAAAGCTTATTACTATAAGGATGAGCTCGGGAAGGAAATTGAGGAAAGGTCAGTCCCGGAAGACATGAAAGATCTTGCCGAGGAATACCGTGATAAACTCATAGAAGCTGTTGCTGAATACGACGAAGAGTTAATGATGAAGTACCTTGAGGGAAATGAAATTACTGAACAGGAGATACGCGCAGGTATAAGAAAAGCCACAATATCAACCAAAATGATTCCTGTAACATGCGGATCATCATACAAAAACAAAGGGGTTCAGCTTTTGCTGGATGCCATAGTTGATTACCTGCCATCCCCTGTTGATATACCTCCGATCAAGGGTGTATCCATAGACGGGGATGAGGAAATAGAAAGGCCTGCCGATGACAATGGGCCGTTTTCAGCTCTGGCATTCAAGATAATGACCGATCCCTTTGTAGGAAAGCTTTGCTTTTTCAGGGTTTACTCGGGACAGCTGAAGTCAGGGTCCTATATTCTCAATTCCACCAAGGGGAAGAGAGAGAGAATAGGAAGAATCCTGCTGATGCATGCAAATCACAGGGAGGAAGTAGATACGGTTTATTCCGGAGATATTGCTGCAGCAGTTGGACTGAGAGATACCACCACCGGTGATACCCTTTGTGATCCTGACCATCCCGTAATACTTGAGTCCATGGATTTTCCGGAGCCTGTAATATCCGTTGCCATTGAACCCAAGACAAAAGCAGGCCAGGAAAAGATGGGAATTGCCCTGCAGAAACTTTCTGAGGAAGACCCGACTTTTAAGACCTATACGGATCCTGAAACAGGGCAGACCATAATCTCCGGTATGGGAGAACTTCACCTTGACATTATTGTCGACCGTTTGCTGAGAGAGTTTAAGGTTGAAGCAAATGTAGGCAATCCACAGGTTGCATATAAGGAAACAATAAGAAAAGCTGTAAGAGCCGAAGGTAAGTTCATAAGGCAAACGGGTGGAAGAGGACAGTATGGACACTGTATCATTGAAGTTGAACCCAGGGAACGCGGTAGCGGTTATGAATTTGTCAACAAGATAGTTGGCGGTGTTATACCCAAGGAATTTATTCCCGCTATCGATGCCGGTATTCAGGATGCCATGAACAATGGCGTACTTGGTGGGTATCAGGTGGTTGATGTAAGGGTTACCCTTGTAGACGGTTCATACCATGAAGTGGATTCATCGGAAATGGCTTTCAAGATTGCCGGCTCAATGGCCTTTAAAGAAGCCTGCCGGAAAGCCGATCCTGTGCTCCTTGAACCCATTATGAAGGTTGACGTGTTTGTGCCCGAAGAATATATGGGAGATGTAATAGGCGACCTCAATTCCAGGAGAGGCAGAATTGAAGGAATGACAGCCAGGTCCGGCGTCCAGGCCATAACAGCATATGTGCCGCTTTCCGAGATGTTTGGATATGCAACCGTTCTGCGTTCCAGGACCCAGGGAAGGGGAACCTTTACTATGCAGACAAGTCATTTTGAAGAAGTTCCTAAGAACATCCAGGAACAGATATTAAAGTAAAACATTTAATTTAATAAATCATATCAATTAATAACAAATTTCAGTTCATACTGAAAAAGGAGGAGAATAAGTAATGGCCAAAGCTAAATTTGAAAGGACAAAACCACACGTCAACATTGGAACCATTGGTCATGTTGACCACGGGAAGACTACATTGACAGCAGCTATAACAAAAGTACTGGGTTTCCAGGGCAAGGCTAATTTTATAGCTTATGACCAGATTGACAAGGCTCCTGAGGAAAGAGAAAGAGGAATAACCATTTCCACTTCTCACGTTGAATATGAGACCGAAACCAGGCACTATGCACACGTTGACTGCCCAGGTCACGCTGACTACGTTAAGAACATGATAACAGGTGCCGCTCAGATGGACGGAGCCATCCTGGTTGTTTCAGCAGCTGATGGTCCCATGCCTCAGACAAGAGAGCACATCCTTCTCGCTCGTCAGGTTGGAGTACCATACATAGTTGTTTTCCTGAACAAGTGTGATATGGTAGACGACGAGGAGCTTATCGAGCTGGTTGAAATGGAAGTCAGAGAGCTGCTCAGCAGCTATGAATTCCCCGGAGACGAGATTCCGATAGTAAGAGGTTCTGCGCTTCTTGCACTTGAATCTACTTCTACCGATATCAATGCTCCTGAATACAAGCCTATTCTTGAGCTCATGCAGAAAGTTGATGAATACGTACCTACTCCTCAGAGAGACGTTGACAAGCCGTTCCTTATGCCTATCGAGGACGTGTTCTCCATCTCAGGTCGTGGTACCGTTGTTACAGGAAGGGTTGAGAGAGGAATTCTCAAGCCCGGAGAAGAAGTTGAAATTGTCGGTTTGATGGACGAGCCCAGAAAGACAGTCGTTACAGCTATCGAAATGTTCAGAAAAGTTCTTGATCAGGCTGTTGCCGGTGACAACGTCGGTACCCTGTTGAGAGGTATCCAGAAAAATGAAGTTGAGAGAGGACAGGTTCTTGCAAAACCCGGTTCAATTAAGCCTCACACTCACTTCAAGGGACAGGTTTACGTTCTGACCAAGGAAGAAGGCGGAAGACATACTCCTTTCTTCAATGGTTACAGACCCCAGTTCTATTTCAGAACCACCGACGTTACCGGTGTTGTTGAACTTCCTCAAGGTGTAGAAATGTGCATGCCCGGCGACCACATTAACATGACAATCAAGCTGATCACTCCCATCGCCCTGGAGGAAGGCTTGAGATTCGCTATCCGTGAAGGCGGAAGGACTGTCGGCGCTGGTACTATCACCGAAATAATCGAGTAAAATCGAAACTGAAATATGGGATAAAGGTCGGTATACAGTTGTATATCGACCTTTATTTTTATGTTAAGCCCGTTTATTATGTGGGTAGATATGCACCAGGACCGCAAAGTCAATCAGGCTATGTTTTCTTATAGCATATAAAAGACATGGTTTGGAGAATAATATCGACAGAAGAATAATAGCGACAGAAGAATAGTATCGGCAGACGAATAATAGCGACAGAAGAATATTATTGACAGATAAGCACCAAAGCTTTGGTAATAATGACAACCAAAACCATTTGCCCGAGAAAAACCATATAATCAAGTAGCGGAGGGATTTACCTATGATAGAAATAAAAAAGGACATTTACTGGGCAGGGATAAAAGACTGGGGCCTGAGGGTTTTCCACGGTCACGAGCTGTCAACTCACAGAGGATCTACATATAATGCATACATAATCAGGGACGAAAAAACCGTTCTTGTTGATACAGTGTGGGATCCCTACAAGGAAGAATTCGCAGAGAAGCTTGATAAGCACATAGGTTTGAAGAACATTGACATGATCGTCATAAACCATGTGGAAACTGACCATAGCGGCGCCCTCGAGTATATTATGGAAAAAATACCGGATACGCCTATATATTGCACAAAGAATGGCGCTGAAGCCATAAGAAGGCATTTCCATAAAGACTGGAACATAAATGTCGTAAAAACCGGAGACAGGGTAAAAACCGGAAAATACGAGCTGGTCTTTGTGGAGATGCAGATGATACATTGGCCGGACAGCATGCTCACTTATGTTGACGGCGCCAACCTGGTGCTTTCAAATGATGCATTCGGACAGCACTACTCTGCCATGTTCCTCTTTAATGACCAGGTTGACAACTGCGAACTTTACCAGGAAGCCATAAAGTATTATGCCAATATCCTTACTCCTTTCAGCTCCCTTATTAAGAAGAAGATAGAGCAGATAAAATCCATGAACCTTACCATAGACATGATAGCGCCCAGTCACGGTGTTATCTGGAGGGAAAATCCCCTGCAGATCATAGACAAGTATTATGAGTGGTCCCAGGATTACAGCGAGGATTTTGTGGTTATAATTTACGATACCATGTATGACGCAACCAAAACAATGGCATACGCAATAGGACAGGGGCTGCTTAATAAAGGTGTGCCTTACAAGATGTTC
The DNA here is from genome assembly GCA_023622945.1 of Bacillota bacterium. Classification (GTDB taxonomy): domain Bacteria; phylum Bacillota; class Clostridia; order Acetivibrionales; family JAMNYG01; genus JAMNYG01. The sequence continues at coordinate 47,082 of JAMNYG010000056.1, forward strand.
AGATCTTCCGTCAGCGACAGCAGTGATATTATAACCGAAGTATTCAGGTCCAAAGGTATAATAGTTGGAAGCTGCACGGTCAATAACACCGTACTGCGTTCAATATCAGGGTTGCTGGGCGAAATAAAAGGTCTGAGATTTAAAAATAAACTTGCAGCAAGCTTTGGAAGCTATGGCTGGAGCGGCGAAGCTCCCAAAAAGATATCCCAGGAACTGGAGGAAGCTGGTTTTAAGGTACCTCTTAAGCCCATCGGGATCAAATACCGTCCTGACAGTGATGAACTGGATCAATGCGTTGAATTTGGCGAAAAGTTTGCAGAAGAGATTTTGAAAGGATAGAAATAAGAAGCGCTTTTCTATACTAAAGGAAAATGATATGGAGGAATAACAGTCGTTTCACCAGGAACTGACCAAGGCACGGGGACACTTCTTGCTACGAAGAATTGCTTCGGAGTTTGAGAAGTGTCCCTTATTTCCTATGAGGAATATCCCTGGAATATTACCCTTCCGATACATCCCCATTTTATAACAAAAATAAAATATTTGAAATACACATAATTGTTTATTTGTGCTAAAGTAAATATAAGAGTGTTGTGCTCTCTGCTAATCAATGATGTTGTTTAATTCAATCGGGGGTTAATGATTGAAATGCTGAGAAAATTGCTTACGCGTCTCAAGTCTGCCAAAAAAACCGTTCTCATTGACATCGTGGTTGCCATAATCCTTTTGATAATATCCATAATTTTAAGCATTCCAGAATTAAAAAGCGATCTGGAGAAAAGAAGAGAGCAGGAAAGAATGCAAAAGAGTTTATCTTACAGGGAGGAGACGGATGTATGGAACTTGCAAGAATAAGAGAACTTGGTGAAAGGATCAGGAACAACATTTCAAAAGTTATCATCGGAAAGGAAGAAACAATTGAACTGGTTATAATTTCGCTTTTCTGCGGAGGCCATGTATTGCTGGAAGATGTGCCCGGAGTGGGAAAGACCGTTCTCGCAAAATCCCTTGCAAAATCAATAAACTGCGAATTCAAAAGGATTCAGTTTACTCCTGACCTTTTACCTTCTGATCTGACCGGTATTAATTTTTATAACCAGAAGCAGGGAGAATTTGTTTTCAGACCGGGTCCCCTGTTCTCCAACATAGTGCTGGCAGATGAGATAAACAGGGCAACCCCCAGAACCCAATCAAGCCTTTTGGAATGCATGGAAGAAAAACAGGTTACCATAGACGGTGAAACCATGGAGCTGGCAAAACCCTTCTTCGTGATAGCCACACAGAACCCCGTGGAGACACAGGGAACTTTTCCCCTGCCCGAAGCTCAGCTTGACAGGTTCTTTATGAGGCTGAAGATGGGTTATCCGACTTCGCAGGAAGGTAAGGCCATACTGGACAGGTTTCAGACATCCAATCCTTCCAGAACAATAGAATCGGTAGCAGAGGGTAAAGAGATTGTAGATGCGCAGGAGTCCTTTACATCCGTGAAGGTTAACGACGCCGTGAAGGAATATATTATAAATATAATCGAAGCTACCAGGAAGCATGAAAGGATATCGCTGGGGGTAAGCCCCAGGGGAAGCCTGGCTTTAATGAAAGCTGCTCAGGTTAAGGCAATTCTGTCGGGGCGCGATTTTGTCACTCCCGATGATGTAAAAGCCGTAGCCGTGCCGGTTCTTGCTCACAGGATAATTATGAAGGGGCATGCCCTGGAAAGCAGTACTTTGGCTGCAGAAAAACTGATTAAAGACGTACTCTCAAGCGTACCGGTACCGGTGGAACAGTTAGAAAGGTAATAAGTTTGAAGGTAGGTAGCTTATGGAAATCATAGCTATTATTATACTGTTTTTTATTGTGGTACAGCTGCAAAGCTTTATATTTTATAAATTCGTCCTGAGCCGTCTTGAATACAGGTGCAGCTTCAGCGTTACTGAAGCTTATGAAGGTGATGAGCTTTTCCTGGTTGAGACGGTGTGCAACAGAAAAATACTGCCCGTCCCGTGGCTGAAGGTAGATATTCATTCATCCAGATGGCTTGATTTTGCAAATTCACACTCGGTTGTGGCTCAGGACAACAGGCGTGTTACCAGCAGCTTTTTCTTAAGAAGTTTTCAGAAAACCACCCGCAGATGGAAACTGAAGTGCCTTAAAAGGGGTGTGTTCACCACCGAAAATGTGACACTTGTAAGCGGTGATATTCTCGGATTGTTTATTTCATCAATTCCCGTAACGGTCAATGCCTCATTGGTTGTATACCCGGAAATAATTGATCTTGACAGCGTGATTATGCCTATCGATATCACGCAGGGAGATACCGTCGTAAATCGATGGATTGTGGATGACCCCTTTATTGTTTCTGGAGCCAGGGAATATACGCCGAGGGACCCCATGAACAGAATACACTGGAAAGCTACTGCAAGGCAGAATAAACTCATGGTGCGAAAAAATGATTTCACATCCCGTCTCAATATGACCGTCATATTGAATATTCAGTCCATTGAGTTTGAATACGACAGGGTTGTTGACAGGGACATGATAGAGATGGGTATTAAAGTTGCCGCCACACTGATTGACAGGGCGCTCAGAATGGGAATTCCCGTGCGCCTGGGAACCAACGGCTGTACCATAGATGACAGGCAGAACATGATATTTACAGGCCAGGCAGCAGGAAGGGAACATACCACAGGTTTGCTTAAGCTTCTGGCAAAACTTGAGCTTAAGAACCTTAAGGACTTTGATGATTATCTTGCAGGCATTTCAGGAGAAATTACAAACAACGATGTAATAATAATTACCAGTTACGTAAACAACCAGATATATGAAATTGTAAGTGAAATGAGCCAAAGAGGCAATGTGGTAAAATTGATAATACTGAACAAACTGGTTGATTTGCGGAATCTTCCAAGAGGAATTGATGCATACATTCTTTCGGGAGCTGATAGGGTAAATGGAAACTAGGACCAGAATAGTGATCATGAAGATTTTATCATTAACCGGTGTGTTTACATTTGTGTACCCCGTGATTTACGTATTCAGAAAGCTGCTGTTTAGTACCGGCGGCGGCTTTGGTTCCTTTGCTTTTTTCATCGGCTTTCTGTATGCAGGATTCCTGGCAGGACTCCTCATTGTAAGGGAAGAGTCTGCATTTTTCCAAAAGATTGCCCAATTTCCCCTTATTGATATTTTCTTTGAAGGCAAAGCAAAAGCCAGGAACATTTCAGCCTTTGCTGCATATCTGACATTGGTCGTCCCTTTGGCCTGCTCTTTTATAGCTTACAGGCATGAAGGAATATTCAGGCTGCTGATGGAGGTTCCGCTTGCTTGCTTGATCTACTTTACAGGGCTTAGGGGATATTTCATGGAATACGGCCGGATATTAAGCAAGCAGGTGATGTACACGGGAGCCATAATAATCCTTTTTCCGGTTTTTACGGCATACTTCAATACTTCCCTGAATGCGCGGCCTTTTGTTGTCGGCTGCGCCTATGCCTTTATGGTCATATCCATGATTGTAAGAAATCAGGATACTCTTGACACCCTCTTTCTCAAAAAAGGGGTTAACATGTACGACACGGTAAAAAGAGTAAGAGGATTTAACGTGCTGATCGTAATTGGGATCTTTCTCCTGGCCCTTATCCTTTTTAACTTTAATGACACTGTGGTCGTGGCCCTGAATGGAATGCTCTATATTTTAAAAAGGATAGCGGCGTTTATAATCATGCTGATGATGGCAAACCCCGAACCCGAGTTCAAGGGTGGAAACATGCCTCCTCCACCTGACCAGCTTCCCTTCGCAAATGAGGAGGTGCTGATAAGACCATGGAGTAACTTTATAAGCAATGTACTGACATACTTTGTGGTTATGTTCCTGGCATATAAGCTTGCGTTTTTGCTTATAAGCAAGTCCAGGCAAATCTTTTCAGGTATTGCCGCTCTGATAAGGAAATTGCTTAACGTAGTTTTTCCGTCATATAATAAGCTGGAGACCGAAGACTACAGTGATGAAATTGAAACCGTAAAGCCCGAGAAAATGATTTCCAAAGTCAGGCTAAGGCCCCGTATCCGTGCAATAAGGAAGAACCTCAGGCAGATATCCGATCCTGTAGAAAAGATAAGATATATTTACGGGGCCGTATTGAGCATGTTTGCTATGAAAAATATAGAAATTTCAGCTTCCGATACGACGGGTGAAATATTGAGAAAGGTTGCACATGTTGAAGGCGTAATGGACTGTTTCAGCGAAATGACCGGTATTTATGAAAAAATAAGGTACGGGGACATGCTGCCGAAAGAAAATGATGTACAAAGTTTTGAAAACGGATACGACAGGATGAAGAAGGTACTTAAGTAAATATTAGCGGACTAAGGGAGAGTGGCAGTTTATGTCCACTCTCAAAGGAAAAATACTTCATATAATTTAAGGATTTTATCTATTAGAATTTTCCCCCGATTGTCAGCCAGGGGTTTCACAATGTCAAGAGTTTTTATTATATTGTATCTGTCAAATTGCCGATTTCTTGACCGTTCGAAGTGTTTCACAAGATTTGTGTACACACCGGTATACATACTGCTTTTCGAGGCAATTTCCCCGAATTGCCTTCTGTACGGCTCAGGTGAATGCTGTGCAAGAACTCTCAGCACCTCATTAAGTGTTGTGATTTTATCCAATGAGGGCGCCCTGCCTTGCCGGCTTAAGCTTTCAGAAGAGCCATGACTTACCGCCTTTTGCAGATTATATCGTATGCTGTTTATTTTGTTGACAGCAATCAAACTGTTGGCAATTGTATCCAGCTTACTATATTTGTCCATTTATCCACCTCATTATGTAAAGCCCTGAGCTGAATATGGCTTATTCTTCAGGGCATGTATGGCTTCACTGTTATTATATTATGTTAAACGGCAGGGTTTTGTTACATTGTCCTCATTATTTGGGAAAATCATGATTTGTGATATAATTTTAGAGACAGTCCTTCATTCAGGAATTCATTTAAGAGTCGGAAGAATAATCTGAAGTAATTATCTGAGACTTCTATATATTTCTATATATTAAGGTAAGGAGTATCGACGTGGAGAAGGTCATTTGTGTTTATAGCTCTTCAAGCAACATAATAGACGATGTGTATTTTAAAGCTGCCGAAGAGTTGGGCAGGGAGATCGCCAGAAGAAAAGACGTATTCCTTTTCGGAGGAGGACTTACCGGTTTAATGGGAAGAGCGGCAAAGGCTGTTCATGCTTCAGGTGGAAAAGTCATAGGTGTAATACCCAAAGCCCTGAACGTAAAAGGTATAGTATATGAATACTGTGATGAACTGGTGGTTACTGAGGGAATGAGGGAGAGAAAGGCAGTGATGGATTCAAGATCAGACGCTTTTATTGCACTGCCGGGAGGTTTTGGAACTCTTGAAGAGATTTTTGAAATCATCACCCTGAAACAGCTGAGGTATCATGACAAGCCTATTGTAATACTGAATGTAAACGGTTTTTATGACAAGCTCCTTGAACAGTTTGAATTGATTATTGAAGAGAGATTTGCAAAGGCTGAGTGCAGAAACCTGTACTTTATCACTTCAAGCGTGACAGAAGCGCTTAAATACATAGATGAATACCGGCCATATGTTTTTAGGGACAAATGGCTCACCGATGTATAAGGAGGGGTACTGGTGGAATTCAGGGACGGATGGGAAAAATCCAAAGAAAGAATCATGGCATTCTGGAACAGAGAAATAATCGACAGATGCTGCATATCGGTAATGGCTCCGAAAAAAGGGAAGACATGGCCGCAAATGCCCAGGTTTGAAAATGAAGAAGACCTTGTGCGCTATTGGACAGACGGGGAATGGATAGTGGAAAGAAAGCTTGAGGAATTTGAAAACACCTTCTTTGGAGGAGAATGTTTTCCCCAGATTTTTGTCAACCTTGGAGCAGGCGGACATGGTGGCTTTTTCAGGAATACCAGGTACAAGTTTGAGGAAAATACCGTATGGTTTTTCCCTTTTATTGAGGACTGGGAGAAGGACAAAATCATATTTGATCCGGAAAGCTTCCTATATCGCAAGACAATAGAACTTGCAGAGTATTTTGTCAGTGAAAGCAAGGGAAGATATTACGTGTCAATGCCGGACACCTGCGGCAATGCCGATGCCCTGGCTCATATGCGGGGAAGTGAAAATCTTCTGATGGATATGGTGCTTGAAAAGGAACATGTTCATGCAGCTCTCGATATCATTCAACAAGTATGGGAAAAGACGGTTGAGGAAGTGTACAACATTGTGAAGGACAACAACGACGGAGGATGCACGGTAGGTTGGCTTGACATCTGGGCACCCGGCAGGTTCACCCAGATGCAGAGCGACATATCTGTGATGATTTCTCCCGATCAGTTCAATGAGTTCATAATGCCTGAACTTAATAGCCAGATAAGCTGGATGGATCATTCACTCTACCATTTTGACGGGATGGAACAGATACGGCACCTTGATATGCTGCTGTCACTTGAGAATCTTGATGTAATACAGTGGACATGTGTAGCAGGGCAGCCATCACCCCTGAATTTCATACCTGTATTTAAAAAGATACAGGCTGCAGGCAAATGCCTGCTTATGTATGCAACTCCCAGGGAGATAGAAGTCCTTCTCCAAGAATTATCATCCAAAGGCTTATACCTTATAGCCAGGGTAGACAGCGAGGATGAGGCCATAGATTTGATTAAAATGGCTGAAAAACTGTCCCATGAGTAAATTGTATGAATTATGGACAATTTATGCTGGAATATGCAGCATAATTGTTCTATAATATCAATAATTAAAATCAGGTTTAAATATAGGTAATCAGGATTATCGATAATTAGGATGACCAGTAATTAAGATTATCGGCGATCAGGATTACCAGTATTTAAGATTATCTGAAACCAAAATCAAGTTTAATAACACAAATTTAAGTTTTAGCAAACACAGATTTAAGCTTTATATAAACATAAATTCAGGCTTCATACAACGGCCAGGAAGCCGGGATTAAGCATTACATCCTGCAAAATAGAAAAGAACGCTAAAAAGTGAGGTCAAAATGGATAATATACGCAAAAGACTGAATAACGCAAAAAGAATAGTGATAAAGGTGGGTACATCCACCATAACTTACGATACCGGCAAGCTTAACTTTACACGTATTGACAAGCTGGCAAGGGTGATTTCCGATCTCAGCAACCAGGGCAAGGAAGTGGTTCTTGTTACATCAGGAGCTATAGGAGTGGGAGTAGGTAAGCTTAAACTGAAGGAAAAACCCGAAACATTGCGGGAGAAACAGGCAGTTGCAGCGGTAGGCCAATGTGAACTGATGCATATTTACAGTAAATTCTTTTCCGAATACGGACACATAGTAGGGCAGATTCTGCTGACCCGCGATGTAGTGGAGGATGAATACAGCAGGCGAAATGTCATAAACACATTTGAAACTCTTCTTGAAAAGGAAATTATACCTATTGTAAATGAAAATGACTCGGTGTGCGTTGAAGAAATTGAATCGGGACACAACAGGATATTCGGGGACAATGATACACTGTCTGCCATTGTGGCTATCCTTATCAACGCCGATCTGCTTGTGATACTTACGGATCAGGACGGGTTTTATGACTGTGACCCCAGGAAGAATGAATGCTCCAGGCTCATATCGGTTATAGAAGAAATAACGCCGGAGCTGGAGCAATGTGCCGGAGGAGCCGGGACAAACAGGGGCACAGGTGGCATGATGACCAAGCTGTCGGCTGCAAAACTTGCCACTTCATCGGGGATTGACATGGTTTTAGCCAATGGAGATGATCCCAATATTATTATGGACATCCTGGACGGCAAGGAAGTCGGGTCATTGTTCGTTGCGAAAAACAGAAAAATTTAGACCGTTATGCAGGAAAGAAGTTATAGAAAATGATATGCCATCATTATTCCGTTGCATATCATTTTCTAATATCAGTTTTTTCTCATATCAATCGGTACAATAAGGTAGGTAAGGGGTAGGTACTATGAATGAACTTGTCATTAAAGGCCAAAAGGCGCGCAATGCAGCCCTGAAACTGTCGAGCCTGTCTTCAACAGTGAAGGATAAGGCACTGCAACTCATAGCTGAAAAGCTTCTTGAAAAAGAAAAGGAAATAATGGATGCCAACGGCATTGATGTAGAGAATGCGAGAAAAAAGGGGATTTCAGCAGCCCTGATAGACCGTCTGGCGTTAAATGAAAAGAGAATCCGTTCTATGGCTGACGGTCTTTTTCAGATAGCCTCTCTTCCGGATCCTGTCGGAGAAGTAATATCCATGTGGAGAAGGCCCAACGGGCTGCAAATAGGGCAGATGCGTGTACCGTTGGGAGTCATAGGAATGATATATGAAGCCAGGCCAAATGTTACGGTGGATGCGGCAGGACTGTGCCTGAAATCGGGGAACGCCGTAATACTGAGAGGCGGAAGTGAGGCCATCAATTCCAACAAGGCCATTGTGGCTGTCATGAACCAGGCCCTTGACGAGGCAGGGATACCTGAAGGAGCCGTACAGCTGATTGAGGACACCAGCCGTGAAACTGCCGTTGCACTCATGAAACTGAACAAATACATTGATGTGCTCATACCAAGGGGCGGTGCAGGTCTTATCAGGACGGTGGTGGAGAACTCAACAATACCGGTGATCGAAACCGGAACAGGCAATTGCCACGTGTACGTTGAAGGTAAGGCAGACCTTGATATGGCGGAAAAAATAATCATCAATGCAAAAACAAGCAGGCCGTCTGTGTGCAATGCTGCAGAGACCCTTCTGGTTGATGAGGCCGTAGCTGCGGAGTTTCTGCCAAGGGCCCTTAAAGCCCTGAAAGACATGAATGTAGAGATACGGGGCTGTGAAAGGACCCGCCAGTTGTTTGAGGACGCGGTTGCTGCCACCGAAGAGGACTGGAGCACGGAGTATCTTGACTATATACTGGCGGTCAAGGTGGTAGGCGGCATAGATGAGGCTATAAAACACATAAACACTTATGGTACGAGACACTCGGAAGCCATTGTCACAAGGGATTATGACAAGGCTCAGAGATTCCTTAGAGAAGTGGATGCCGCTGCAGTGTACGTCAATGCTTCCACAAGGTTTACTGACGGTGGAGAATTTGGATTTGGAGCTGAAATAGGCATAAGCAACCAGAAGCTGCATGCCAGGGGACCAATAGGGCTTAAGGAACTGACTATCCCCAAGTACATCATTTACGGAAGCGGACAGATAAGATAGAAGCGGTAGGGCAGGACAGAAGCAGCCGGATAAGTCACAGTCAGCCGAAAAAATACACGCAACCGGATAAGATACAGGCCAACCGGATAAGGGAAAAAACGCATCACCTTATCAGCTCAGGTTCTATTCCTTTTGCTTCATTATCCTGGCTGGGGGGATTGTTGAGGTTAAAGTATTCCATCATTATATCCCTTGCCACGCGGGCTCCGAATCTTCCATAGACCCCTCGTTCTATGACCACTGCAATGGCTATCTCCGGCTTGCTGCCGGGATCGGCAGGGGCATAGCATATGAACACTCCGTTGTTGGAGTGATTTTTTTGTCCGGTTTCAGCGGTACCGGTCTTGGCAGCAACCTCGAAGGGAAAATCCTTGAACAAATCCACTGCTGTACCGTCTTCTGAATTGGCAACGGCTATCATTCCCTTCTGGACTGCTTTTATGTTTTCCTCCTTCACAGGTATCTGCGTATATTGGGGCTTGGTTTCCCGAACGATGCTCCCGTCGTACTTTATCACTCTTTTAATTATATAGGGAGTATATCTTTTACCTCCATTGGCTATGGTTGCCGTATAATTTGCAAGCTGAAGAGGCGTGAAAGCATTAAAAGACTGGCCAATTGAAGCATATGCAGTGTCTATCGGCACCCAGACGGGATATTCCTTGTAAACCTCTTTTTTGGTTTCCCTGCTGGCCAGCACACCGGGATTTTCAATGGAAGAATCTACGTCTATACCTGTTTTTTCACCAAGCCCGAACATCCTTGCCCATTTTACAATATTATCAATTGATGTCTGCATTCCGACTACATGGAAAAATATATTGCACGATGTGGACAATGCCCTTTCAAGGTTTATATATCCATGAGCCCCAAGACCATGCCTGTAATCCATGCATGTAAGCTCTATTCCGTCAACATCGATCCTTCCCGTATCATTGACGGTGGTTTGGGGAGAAATAATTCCTTCTTCCAGGGCGGCAATTCCCACAAGGGGCTTGTAAGTAGAACCCGGTGCAAATGCACCTTGTATAGCTTTGTTGACCATTGGTGCAGCCAGGGGATCCTTGCTGAACAGGTCACTTACCGCTTGCTGAGCCTCTTTGTCGCCCGGGTCTTCAAGGATTCGAAGGAACCAGTTTGGATCATATCCCGGGTAACTGGCCATTGCCAGCACTTCACCGCTGTTTACGTCCAATGCCACAACAGCGCCGCCGTAAGCATCACCAAAGTTTAGGTTTACATTGGTACCATTGCGTTTATTTCTGATGTCGTCTATGGTTCTGGCAAGGGATTCGGCAGCCACTTTCTGGAGTTTCATGTTTATTGTAAGCTGGACGGTATTGCCCGGGATTGCGGGCTCTACCTTGAGTTCGCTTGTCTGCCTTCCCCAGATATCCACTTCGATATATCGCTTGCCATCCTTGCCCCTGAGATCCTTTTCCGCTGCCAGCTCAACGCCCGTTTTTCCGATAATATCGTTTATACCGTATCCTTCATCCTTCAGCTTCTCATATTCCGAACCTATGTTTCCTATATAGCCGAGGACATGAGCCACCGCCGGAGCATCAATGTATTTTCTCACAGGTTCAATGTCGGTAGTCACACCGGGAAACCTGTTGTGCATTTCTTCGACCACCGCCACTGTTTCCCTGGATACGTTTTTTGCTATGGTTATAGGATTAAAGGCATTATACCCGCGTATTTCATACCTTAATGTCATTATTTTGTATGCTTCTTCTTCGGTATACCTGCTGTTTATTCTGAAAACATCGTTCTTCAGGTAATCATAGACTTCTTCAAGGGAGCTGAAGGAATCAAGCTTTTTTTCATTGATGCCCAGTATCTCGTTTTTCAAAATCCTTTTGAGTCGTCCCAGCTTATCATCATAATCACTGACATAGGAACCGTATCCCAAGGGATTGAAAGTTATAAGCTTGCTGAAAGTCTTGAAATAGGTGTCCCCGTTTTTCTCCATTAGGTTTATGAGGTCAAGAAGCATTGCGTTAAGGTCATCGGTTTCCATGGGGGATTTTACTATCTGCAGTTTAAAACCCTGTTCGCTGACCGCGATAGGTACACCTGAAGCATCGATGATATTACCCCTTGGAGCGGTGACTTTCCACTCATTGAGGAGTTTGCGCTGGGATACTTCCTTATAGTATTCACCTTTTATTATTTGAAGCTCTGCCAGCCTCAATATTATCAGGGACATGGCCAATACTATGCAAATAGCCAATATGAGATATCTGTCTTTCAGCTTTTCTTTCATTTCATCCACCTGTAAGCATGATCTTGGTTGCGATCTACATGTTTAGATATATTTATCTGAAACATTACGAATCTACAGAAGCTATTATATATCACAGAAAATCAAAAACAATATGTAAAATATACAGAGCAAAATCAGTACTTTCTAGACAAACTCCCTTTCAACGGAGCTGTCAACCAGCAGAGGATTTACGTCAAGTATGACTTCGTCACCTATTCCGGCATCAACGTTTTCAAGGTCTATGACTATGTTAAACATGTTAATCCTGCCAAGGATCCTTGCATTTTTACCCTTGACTTTCACATAGAGGTGCTTTTTGAACTGCCTGAAATCATTATACATGTATCTCAGTATATCTATGAACCTGAAGGTATCGTTGGCCTTCACGAGACCAAAGCCGTCCTTATAGCCTACCGGGACAATGCCTATGCGCATTTTCTTTTTTGTGCGGAAGGTGTTGGCATATCCTATGTAATGATTGGGAGGCAGATTTTTTACTTCAATGATGCAGGACTTTAAATACCCTACCTTCTTGAGGCCATAGTTATTTGCAATGGGTATACGGCCAAGCAACACGGACCCGGCCCTTACCGCGTCAAGGTGCATGTCTTTGAACCTAAGCAGTGCGGAAGAGTTGCAGACATGCAGCATTCCTGTATTTATGCCGTGGGCATTGAGCTTTTCCACAACCTGGTTGAAAGCTTTGAACTGGGAATAAACTGTTTTGGCTTTCCTGCCAAAAGACGAAGAAAAATGGGTATAGGTTCCGACGATTCTTATATTGGTCAACGACTTGAGAAGCGCATATATGTTGTCTATATCGTCGGGCAAAAAACCAAACCTGCCGAAACCCGTGTCTATCTTCAGGTGTACGTCGGCAACCACGCCCAGCCTTTTGGCGGCTTCGTTTACCGTTACAGCGGAATTTACCGAACCGATTGTAGGCATGATACCGTTCCTGATTATCAGTTCAGCTTCAGGGTCATTGCTGGTGGGCGACATGAGCAGTATTTTGTTTGTAAACCCGCAGCTCCTGAGCTTTAGCCCTTCGCTGATTTCCGATACGGCAAAATAATATATATCGTTCTCAATCAAAAACTGGGCATACTCCGCAATGCCAAGCCCGTACCCGTTTCCTTTCAATACCGCTATGATTGTCGAATCCGTCAGGTTCCTGACTATTTCAATGTTATTTTTCAGTTTCTCCTTCTCTATTACCAGTTTCTTCATAAGCGACCTCTTTTTTCTTCTTTCTGTGTTTCAGTTTAAATAATTCTGCCCGAAGCTCCCTGAATAACTTTATACCTTTTTCAACCATGAAATAGGCCACCGGTCTGTATATGTAATCCATTTCGCCAACAAATTCCGTAAGTTTTCCGTTGAATCCTTTCTTGAACCTGTACAACCCGTAAAGGGGATTGTTTTCATTAAGGTCTCCCGACACACCCCTGAAGTCATATATTTCGCAGCCGCTTTCGATGGCCCATTTTATCATTTCCCACTGGAGAAGATAATTGGGCATCTTGTTTCTGTGTTTATTGCTGCTGGCCCCGTACAGGTACCAGCATTTGTTTCCGTAGAGTATTGCTATGGTCCAGGCAATTACCTCTTCTTCATAGCATGCCATGTAAAGCCTCATATGCTCAGGAGCCAGGCAGTCAAACATTTTTTCGAAATATTCGGGGCTCCTTACAACAAAACCATCCCTTATTCCGGTCTCAAGCATTATTCCGTATATCCTGCGAATATCCTCTTTTTGTCCGAGTTTCACAACAACGCCTTTTTTTGCGGCAAGACGGATATTGTATCTCCATTTCTGGTGGAAACCCATCATTACTTCTTCTTCGGTCTTCCCGGCAATGTCCAGCCTGAATACGAAACGGGGCTGTATGCCTTCAAAGTTCCTGGAAGTGTCCTGTATCCTGAATCCAAGGTCCTTCATTATCTGTATGTACCTGGTATCGGTTATTTCGGTGTCGGTATCCAGCTTCAGAAGATAAGCCCTGTGCTTTTTAGCCAGCCGGTTGGCACCCTCCATGAGGGCTTTGAGCACTTCTTCATCGTGCAGGTCGCAAACGGGTCCACGGGGTGCGTACATCATTGAAACCCCCAGGAAAGGGATCTTTCTTATGAGTACGCTCATACCTCCCTTAATGTTTCCGTTATCGTCTTCCACCGTTATTATGGCGTTTTCCCACTCGGACTTAAGTTTAGCCCACTCGGGAGACTGGGCAAAGTTACATCTTGTGTGTTGTATCAAAAAGGACTTGTATTTGTTTACATCTCCGTTAATCACTATTTTCAAAGTCTACTGCCTCCCAACGTATTCTTCAACTTGTTTCAGGAAGTCTTCAAAGTACAATATGGTAAATTTCCTTTCGGCGTATACCTTCTGTAAAAGGGGGAAGAAATCATCCCCCAGCTTATTGTGTAGCTGGCCGAAATATGCTGCGGCGTCGTTGTATACATGTTTATAATATTCCGCTTTTGACCTGTAATCCTTAAGAGCAAGGTTAAGGAACCTGTCACCGGCGTTTTTGGCCGGCTTGTAATTGCTGAGATACATTGCCAGATAGTTGGCCAGCCCCTCATCAAAAAACGGTTCATTTATCTGGTCGGTACCTATGATGTTGTAGAACCACTGGTGAAAAACTTCGTGATAAACTACGCCTTTTAGTTTTTGTTCATTTTCAAAGCAGCTGTCGGACAAAAGTATCATATTTGACAGCTCCATGCCGTTCAGTTTTAACGGTAACCTTATGATAAACAGCTCATCATGGGGATACGGCCCTATGTTTTCCTCTGCGAACCTGAAGGCTTGTCCGGCATAGGGAGCTGAACGGAATGAATCAATATAATATATGATTGTGCTGCCGATTCTCTCGGTTTTAATATCTGCATCGTCTAAAAGAACCGAGGAAAAGTCCCTTAAATTTCTGGCTTCAAATATGGTGATTTTTACATCACCGCTCACCGATTCCTGTTGTTTGCCCGGAGCAAATACTGTAAGGCCCTTAGGCGCTTTGAATGTTATATGATAATCGTACACGTTATATATGTACGGGTCGCCGTAATCATATTTAAAAGTAAGGATCGGACTGCCGTCCCTGTAAACAGCCGGGGTCGCCAGAAAATTGCTCAAAACCACCCGTCCGTCCGAACAGGATAGTATGCCCAGGTTGTCGGCAAGAGTTATTTTGTATTCCAGGCTAAGCTTACCTGAAGCTATGGGACCGTATACTTCAAGATAAGCATCCTTAACATCAAATTCCACGCTGGTTCCGTCAGACGAAACATTAATTATTTCTGTATGGGCATGGTTAATCGAGGGCAGATAAACTATTGCAACATCTCTTCTCTCATCTATCAGGATATCTTCCCTGATGCTTACCAAACGGCCTGCCACCTGGATTTCTGCCTTAATGTCAAAAGACGGCCCGGACGTGGAAGATGGATCGGACAAAGCCGTATTTTCTTTCTGCGTACCAACAGGAATATCCTGTGTGCGGGCACTTGCTGAGGGCTCAGCAGACGCCAAAAGCGCGAATATCAGAACAAGTGCGGCACACTCTCCTATTATTGCTGAAATAAACAATATCACAATCCTTATCCTGGTCAGTTTCATCCAGCTGCCTCTTTGCCAAATATAATCTGTTTTTTCAGAATATCAAATCCAAAATATTTAAAATAAAATCTGAATAAAAAAACGGGTGTAACAGTTTAAATCAAATTAAAATATTAAATAATCAAATTATTAAATCAAATCTGAATATCAGGTCAAAATCTGATAATATCATAACAATATCAAATCAGAATTTAATAAAATAAGGTCAAAATCTGTAATACTGAATCAGGTTTAATGATCTTCTGATCTGCATTGAATTCATTCTTCAAAAAATCCAAGGTCAAAATCAAAAAGATCGTCATCTTGGTCGTCGTTGCTGTTGTCGTTATTCCTGCCGTTACCGCTGCCGTTGTTCCTGTTGTTACCATCGCCGTTGTTTCTGCCGTTGCCGTTGGCACCGCCGTCGCTGCTTCCGTTGTTACTGCCGCTACCGTTTCCGTTACTGGTATTAGGTATGGTACCGTTTTGGTTATTTGGACCTGTACCCGTATCCGGGCCGGTATCTATTGATGAAGAAGGTTCCCTGTCTGAAGGGTCTTCCAATCCCGGCAACGGAATCGCAGGTGCGCCATGTATATTGCAATATTCACCTGCAGGAATCTCATACTTATAGTCCACGGGATAGGGATCCTTAGGATTCTGCGGCATGTATGGCTCAGGACGCTGTATGAACACTCTTTCTTCAACCAGCTCTTCAGGACAATATGGTCCGGCAAGCAGGTTTCTGCCGTGTATGTCTCTGCTTTCCACGCATACCCTTTCCTTTACATGTACGTCACATTCTTCAGTAGGCTCGGTACCTCTGATGAAGTATTCCTTTCTGATCCTGTTTTTCCGTGGATCCTGTGAACAAAGCTCAGTAGGGATTTTACCCGAGTCAATGCATATGGTTTTTTCCACAACATTGGGCGGCTTATCGATAATGTCTACAGGCTCAAGATCCTCATGTATCTTGTTCATGACCGCATGCCATATCCTCAAAGCAGGGTTATAGCCACCCTTGACTTCAACGGTTATGTTTTTTTCATATCCAAACCATACCGCAGCGGAATAGTAATGGGTATATCCTACAAACCATCTGTCATAATCTTCATTGGTGGTTCCTGTCTTTCCGGCAGTAGGTATGAGATCACCGTTTTTGTTTTTTACCTGGCCAAGTATACCTTCACCGTCTTCAGGGCCATAGTAATAAGCTGTACCACCGGGTCTGCAAACGTCCTTCATCATGTCTGTCATTATAAATGCCGTAGCTTCATCGTAAGCTATATTCATTTCCGGCTTGTTTTCAAGTATTATGTTTCCGTCCCTGTCTTCCACCCTTGTATATGTTATGGGCTTAAAATATATCCCGTTTTGCACAAACGGCACGTAAGCCGCAGCCATCTGCAGCGGGCTTAAACCATGGCGAAGCCCTCCCAGGGAAAGGGAAAGATTTCCGTCTTCCTTCTTGTCCAGGTTTATCCCAACCCTCCTGAGGTAGGCAAGGGACTGATCCGGTCCCAGGTTATACATCCATACCTTGGCTGCCACGACATTTATGGATCTCATTATGGCATATCGGACGGTGGTTAAGCCGTTATACACCCCGTCGTAGTTTTTGGGGTACATCTTGCCTTTCTGGTTTATGGGATCCATATAAACAGGCACGTCATCGATGGGAGTACCGGCTGTTATAAGCCTGAGATCTATTGCAGGAGCATAGTCGGCAATAGGCTTTATACTTGATCCCGTAGGTCTTCTCATCTGCGTCGCATGGTTAAAGGTAAGTGCGCCTTTCTTTTCTCCATAGCCTCCCCTAAGTCCCCTTACTTCTCCTGTCTGGGCATCGACAACGGCTACAGCAGCCAATGGATGGGGGAGATTCTTCTTATCGTTTATTGCAAAATATTTCTCATCCATGAAAACTTCTTCCAGGGCCTGCTGGACTTTTGAATCCTGTGTTGTGTATACCCTGTAACCGTGGTTGGTGAGAGCAAACCTTGCTTCTCTTTCTGACATATTGTATTTTTCCTGAAGGTCCCTGACCACATCAAGAAATACCTGGTCAACAAAGTTGCTTTGTGAACCTGCTTCCTTTATCAATGCATTATCATTATCGGCGAACTTCAACTCCTCGCTTATGGCCTGGTCGTATTCCTTCTGGGTTATCATGCCAAGCTCCAGCATTTTTGCCAGTATTATCTCCTGGCGATCCTTGTTGTTCTGTTTATTCTTTTCGGAGATTGGCGCATATTTGCCGGGCAGATTGCATATTCCTGCAATACTTGCGCATTCTGCCAGGGAAAGCTCGCTTACGGGCTTGCCGAAATATGCCAGGGAGGCAGCCTGTACGCCGTATATACTTTCACCGTTTTTCACGCCCATATATATGACATCCATGTATATATCAAGTATATCGTCCTTTGAAAGCTTTTTCTCCAGTTCAATGGCACGCCACCATTCCTGGACTTTTCTTTTCAGGGACCTTTGGGTTTCTCCGGTGAGGTTTTTGACCAGCTGCTGTGTGATGGTGCTGCCACCGTGTTCAGCATCTCCCAGGTTTTTCACAAAGCTGATGATGGCGCTGGATATCCTGATGAAATCTATTCCCGGGTGGTCGTAGAAACGTTGGTCTTCAATTGCAACAATAGCCTTCCTGAGGTTATCGGGAACCTCATCGTGCTTGGTACGTATCCTGAATTCAGTACCCTTTAACCTGGCAATTTCGTTGCCGTCCTTGTCATATACAAAAGAAGCTTCTTCAAGCAATAAATGCTCAGGTGTTATGGGCGATGCCGTCTTAATATACCCGTACAATATCCCTATGCCGATACCGCCTGCAATTAAGGAAAATGTCAGGGTAAAAGCCACTATTATCTTGATAACGGTAAATATAAATATCTTTATAGGAAGCTGACGCTTTTTTTTCTTACTAACAGTTCCTGAGGAAGCAGATTTTGCTTTTCCTGAGGAAGTTGTTCTGGTTTTAGGGTTCATGATATCCTCCTTGGTATCTTTAGTGCGGATTATCCATACGTACCTGGACTGATTGTCCGTGTTTACTTAGACTATTATAGCATAAAAAAAGTTCTATTACTATTTGCTGACTTTTTACAAATTATTGACAATTACAGGCCTGATTATAAGGAAATGCTTGAAAAAACTGGCTTTTGGATGGTTAACCTGCCTGAAGATGGACAGGCATTAATTCAAATGTAAAAAAGAGACGCAAAATTGTAACACTTTAATAGCCTCAGGAATATTATATTAATCCGGAGGTTATAAGTATGTTCAGAAATACGGTATTATACCGGCGTTTTTGGTACATAAAAAGGCAGAATGCCAGAAAAATCAGCGTGCTTATAAAACTTTCCGCCATTATTATTATATTTGCATCCATTGTTTCATATTCCAGAAAGATGATATACCCCTACATAATGGAATATGCATTGGGAAGTTTTAATGACCTGGCCTTTTCTGCTGTAAATGATGCCGTAAATGATCTTTTT
>JAMNYG010000052.1 GCA_023622945.1 Bacillota bacterium
ACCTTTTGCAACAAGGATGAAGGAACTTGTAAAAGAAGGCACCATAGGAGAGGTGCTGAGCGTTCATTTCCAGTGGTTGCTGGATACATCCCATGGTGCTGACTACTTCAGAAGATGGCACAGAATAAAGGAAAATTCCGGAGGACTTCTGGTTCATAAATCCACTCATCATTTCGACCTGATAAACTGGCTTCTTGAAGAAGATCCGGTTGCGGTTAACGCATTCGGCACAAGAAGGTTCTACGGTCCTACCAGGGACCAGAGGGGTGAGCGCTGTCTTACATGCAAATATAAAGATACCTGTGAGTTCTGCCTGGACATAACCAAAGGAGGGTTGAAAGAGCTCTATCTTGATTGCGAGGATGCTGACGGCTATTACAGGGACAGATGCGTTTTTGCCGATGAGATTGACATTGAAGATTCGGTAAGCGTGAGCGTCAGGTATTCAGGTGGTGCGGTAATGAGCTATTCTCTGACAGCCCATTCTCCATATGAAGGTTTCAAGCTTGACCTTAACGGAACCAAGGGGAGGCTGGAAGCCGAATATTTCCACGGCAGTGTTGGACCGTATGCCGGACAGGAGATTTTTAAAGTCAGGATTTACAACAGAAAAGGCGAAGAAATCACAATGAAAATACCTCTTTACGGAGGAGAACACGGCGGAGGGGATGAACGACTTCGTGAAATGCTGTTCAGAGGAAACATTCCTGATCCTCTCGGTAAAATGGCAGATTCCAGGGCCGGAGCCATGTCACTTATCATAGGCGCTGCCGCAAACAAATCCATGAAGGAGGGAAGGCAAATACTTGTGAAGGATTTACTGAAATATGTATAATTATGAACACTGGTCGTACATTGCCTTCTGCATACTTGTATGAATAGCGACGGAACAGCTGAGTATGTAGCCAGTATGTAGCCGTGCTCAGGGATATCGGAGGAAATGTGAAAATAGGCTGTGACGGACTGGCTGTAGGAAACGATACCGGAATAGAAAGTGCCCTGGACCGTGTGCGGATAGAGCTTGGAAAGAAGGCTCACGTATACGACGTTAGAAAAAAAGGTATCTTGGATATACAGATAATATCGAAGCGGTAATTGCTCCCGGTGATACGGTACTTCTGTCCCTGCTGCCCTATACGGCGGAAAAACTTGTTATTGAAGCTGTGAAAGGGTCGAACGCGGCGGGGAATTGAAGCTTTGAGCCAGGATGGTCACGGAAAAACCCACGGGTGAATATGCAATGCTTTAAGCATAAATGTGTACCAGCCCGACGGCAGTTTCTCATGGCTATATTCTGAAAACATTACCGTCATGGAAAACGGTTTCACAAAGACCTTCAAAATTCCATACAGCGAAAAGACAGGAAAATGGCCAGTGACCGTCAAGGATGTTGCAACAGGTGTTTTCGGCGAGGTTGAATTTGAAGTGATTTAACCATTCACGGTAATGTTTGTCAGGGCATTGGGTGCAGGAAGCATAGATAGCTTATTTAGTTTATTTATTTCGGCTGCTCATTGATTTCAATGTTTATTAGATTAAATTACAAGATAAATCCAATAAACAAGGAGTGATTAAAATGCTGTGGGAAGAATTAACGGCAAAAGATTTTGTTCTGGCAAGGGAAAAAGCAAGGGGTACATGCATTTTGCCTATGGGAGTTATTGAAAAACATGGAACCCACCTGCCTCTGGGTACCGATGTCATGACTGCAAGAAAGGTTGCAATGGATGTAGCCAGGATTGAACCCGTGGTAATTTTCCCGTATTATTTTGTAGGCCAGATAAATGAGGCAAAGCATGTTCCGGGTGCCATAGCCATAAGCCCCAGGCTCATGTATGAAATGCTGGATGAAGTTTGCAGAGAAATAGCAAGGAACGGTTTCAAGAAAATCATCCTGCTCAACAGCCACGGAGGAAACCCTCAATTTATACAGTTTTTCATTCAAAGCACTTTACACAGCAAAAAGGACTACGTGGTATACAACGTTCCCATGGGTATTCCTGAAGACAGAAAACATGAAGTTACAGAAGTTCTGGGTACCGACGACTGGGGAAGCCATGCAGGAAATGTAGAAACATCGATGGTAATGGCTGTAAGGCCGGATCTTGTGAAAATGGACCAGATAGAGCAGGAAGGCCTGAAGGATTATGGAAGGCTGAAACACCTAAAAGGCGCATTTACAGCTATTGGCTGGTATGCCGATCATCCAACACATTTTGCAGGAGATCCCTCACATGCAAGCATAAAAGCGGGTGAAAAGATATACGAAGTGATCGTACAAAACGTAGCAAGGCTGGTAAAAGCAATTAAGGAAGATAATGAAGCTTTGAAACTACAAGAAGAGTTCTTCTCAAAATGGGATAAGATTTAAAAGGCTGACCAAAAGGAGGGAAACGGTGCTTACGTCGAGGGAACGATTGCTAAGATGCATCCGTCATGAGCCTGTGGACAGGGTGCCCATATCTACGTATGAGCTTAACGGGTGGAACGAAGATGCCTGGGAAAACAATGAGTCTTCCTACAAGAGATTGATGGATGCCATCAGGGAATATACCGATTGCATATATATGCTGAATCCCGGGATAAAAGATTTTCCCAGGGCTGAGCGTGAAGTGGTGGAATGGACGGAAGGTACTTCACATTACACCAAGAGGATATATAAGACAAAATGGGGAGATCTTACATCACTTCACAGGGAGGATGAAGGTTTACATACCACATGGACTCTGAAACACCTGCTTGAAGACATATCGGATATTGATAAATATCTGTCCATGCCTTATTCACCGGTAGAACCTGATATGACAGAATATTTCAGACATCAGGAAAAGCTTGGTGGCAAAGGTGTAATGATGATATCGGTGAACGACCCGATATGTGTTGCTGCAGAATTGTTTGAAATGGGAACCTTTTTGGTTTATGCAGTAACCGAGCCTAAAAAGATAAAGTATTTCCTTGATGCAATTCATGAAAGACAGATGTATGAGCTGAAAGCCATTCTCAAACACGACGTAAAAGACATCATTTTCAGGGTTTGCGGACCTGAATATGCCACACCTCCGTATCTTTCTCCTGAATACTACCATAACTATGTCACATGCTATTTGATTGAGATATGCAGGGAGATCAAGTCTGCCGGCGGCATACCCAGGATACATTGTCATGGGAAAATTTCAAAAGTTCTCGACCAGTTTGCAATGACCGATGCAGAAGCAATTGATCCAATTGAGCCGCCCCCAGACGGAGATGTGGAACTGTCATATGTAAAACGCAAATACGGCAGCAAATTCTGTCTGTTTGGAAACCTGGAACTCAAAGAACTGGAAACTTCCAGCAGGGAGAGAATCGATTATTTGGTTAAAAAGGCAATGGAGGATGCCAAAGAAGGCAGCGGTTTTGTGCTTATGCCCACGGCAGCGCCCATTAATGTTCCGTTATCCAAAAAAACTGAGGAAAACTTTCTGCAGATGATAGAAAGCGGGCTGAAGTATGGAAAGTACTGATAATGGATTACCAATACTTAATCCTGAGTAATTTAGGAATCTCTGAACAGGAGGGAATAATCAATTCCTTCCTGTTCATTTTTATATACATTTCATTGTGGGATGGTTTATAATACAATTAAACATTATAACCATACAAAGGGGGTTGAGGATAATGACCAAAAGAAACTTCTCAATGAACAAATACTGGCTGGATTTGATACAGGATCATGAACCTGAGCTTGCATTTAAGGGATCAACCCGGGAAGACTGGGAAAAATGGCGAAGCAAGGCGTTTCCCAAATATATTGAGCTTTTGGGCCAGTTTCCGGAAAAAGTGCCTCTGGAGGCAGAAGTGGAATACTCCATTGAGGATGGCAACCTGATAAGGGAAAGGGTTGTATTCAATTCCGATCCATATATGTCGGTTCCATGCCAGGTATTAAGACCAAAGGAAATGAAACCCGATAAGTCAAATCCTGCGATTATATGCTGCCATGGCCATAATCCTTACGGAAAGGACGTAGTGGCAGGTATCAAGTCTTCATTTGAAATGGAGGAATTTTTAAGGGAAAACAATTATGATTTCGGCAAGCAGATGGCAGAGGCAGGCTTTCTTACCATTGCTCCTGATCTGAGAGTATTCGGAGAGCGGCGGGATGGTCGTGATCCTTTTCCTGGAAGTGACCCCTGCAATGTCAATTTCATAAAAGGTGCGCTGCTTGGCATTTACACGCTGACGCTTAATATGTGGGATATAATGCGTTGCGTGGATTACCTTGAAACAAGACCTGAAGTGGATCCCAACAGGATAGGTATGATGGGACTTAGTTACGGAGGAACCATGACAACCTTTGTAGCTGCGGCTGAACCAAGAATAAAAGCAGCTGATATAATCAGTTATGTTAATTCCTTTGCAGGTTTTGCCATTGCCAGGGCAAATTTCTGCGGTTCACAGATGGTGCCCGGATTATACAGGTATTTCGATACAGACGAAATAGCCGGCTTAATCGCTCCCAGACCCCTTCTTATCGAAATGCCTATTTATGATGACTGTTTCTTCATACACGACACATTGAAAGGCTATGAAGGAGTAAAAGAGATATACAAGGCTGCCGGTGCGGAAGACATGCTGTGGGCTGACATTACTCCGAGGGGACATGGTTTTGCCGGAAACAAAGCTTTTGAGTTTTTCAAGAAATACCTGTAAAATAGAAGTGTTGGCTGAATCAGAATGCTGTATTTATGTTATAATTGTCCCTAAAGAATATAAGGAGGGAAAACATGAGCTTTAAGATTTGCTCCATAGGATGTGGATACATGGCTACTGCAGGACATGGACCGTCATTTAAAAAGTATGCTTCCATCCACAGCGACGTTGTCCTGGCTGCATGCTGTGATATTGACGAAAGGAAAGCGGTTGAGTTCAAGGAAAAGTTTGGTTTCAGAAGACATTACACTGACATGCACCAAATGCTGGATACCGAAAAGCCGGATGCAGTCTGCCTTATATCACCGGTAGAGCTTACTGCCAGGTTATCGATAGAGATCATGGAAAAAGGATATCCCCTTATCATGGAAAAGCCTCCGGGCATGACCAGGGAAGAAACCCTTAGAATGATAGAGGTGGCTGAGAGAAAGGGAATTCCCAATCAAGTGGCCTTCAACAGGAGATTCATACCTCTTAACGTAGAACTGAAGAGACTGCTTTCTGAAGTTGTCAATCCGGAAGACATCCAAAATTTCCGCTGCGACTTCAACAGGGTCAGGAGGAAGGATCCTGATTTTTCTACTACGGCAATACACGGAATAGATAACATAAGATTTCTGGCTGGGTCTGATTTCAAGTACATACACTTCAGTTATCAGAAGCTGCCTCAGTACGGCCCTACTGTGGTCAATATATTCATGGATTGCGAGTTTAGGAATGG
>JAMNYG010000112.1 GCA_023622945.1 Bacillota bacterium
ATATGCCTGTCCATAGTTGTTGGTTGCTCCGCCTGTTCTTGCTGCCTCAAGTACTCCTACTATTCCGTAAAGGGCACCTGCATAAGCATAAACACCAAGCAGGGTACGCCTTACGTTTACACCTGAAACTCTGGCCGCATTGATATTTCCTCCGACTGCATATATGTTTTTCCCAAACCGGGTTTTATATAAGATCACCCAGGTAATGAGCACTATAACTAATGCTATTATTATGATTATAGGTATATTAAAGACAGATCCGGAACCAATGAAGGTAAAATCTTCCCTGAACCCTGCAAGTGGCTGTGAATCGTTCGGCGGTAAATTGAAATAAATGGAGGTTGCTCCATATACAATAACCTGCGTGGCCATTGTTGCAATAAAAGGAGGAACATCGAATCTCGAGACGACAAAACCGTTAATCAGGCCAACCAGCAAACCCGCACTTACCGCTATGAGTATCGGCAACCATAACGGAAGATGGGGTAAATCCGGGAAAAACCTTCTGGGGTATTCCAGCACTTGCAGCAAGGAACCCGATATTACGGCCGTTAAACCTACAACCCTTCCGGCAGAAAGATCACATCCTGCGGTTAAAAGCACGAGTACTGCACCAAGTGCCAGGATTATTCTTGTGGACACCTGCATCAATATGTCGCGCATACATGCTATTGATAAAAACCTGGGATCCCATAGCTTTTTAACAATATCCAGTATAAAATTTCTTGTTTGCTCGCTTACCCCCTTTTTACCATGCAATACCTTATAAACTGTTGTTGTCGATACGTTAGCCATCTGGGCTATATCATATATGGTTAGTCTTTTGTTCACTTTGTTCTTTCTCCTTTAAGTTTACCGCTTACCCAACCACCAAAATTCATTTCCAATTGACAACCATTTGATAAAACGCGTATAATTTGATTAAAAGGACCATGTGCTTCTTTGCTCCGTTTACAGCACAAATTCCGGTGCCAAGAGGTGAAAAATGTTGAAGGAAATAACAGCCGGGGAATTTCAGAACACCGTAGATCAAATGCTTGTAAGAAACAGAAGCATTATCGATTTGATCACCAAATTCCAGATTTCCAATGCCAGGGTTAACAGAACAATAGTCAAAGCCGTCACCCATTGCGGATGCATAAAAATCAATGCTCAAAAGCAAATTTTCCCTGAAAACGGAGATCTTGAGGAAGCCCGCAAATCAACGCAGACGCATCTTGAGGGAAATTTGTGTGAAAACTGCAGGGATCTTGTTGAAAAAGAGATCGGAAGCAACCTGTTCTATCTGGCTGCAATATGCGAAGCTTTGGGTTTAAGCCTCGCGGACATACTGGCAAAAGAACATGACAGGATTAACCTTTTAGGTAAATTCAGCTTAAGGTAAAAAATAAATTCAGCTTAAGCTTAGGGAAAATAATCTCAGCTTTACATAAGATTAAGTTCAGAAAAATAAAACGGCCTTGCAGCCGTTTTTTATATTTTTAACATAACGGCCTCGAGGGCCTGCTGAACGTTTTCCACCGGTATTATATCCATTCCCTGGATGTTTCTCATCTGTTTTACAATTTTCATGTTGCCCAGGGGAATAATGCAGGTACTAAACCCTATGCGCATGGCTTCGTTTATCCTTTTTTCTATCTGGCTTACCGCCCTGACTTCTCCAGTAAGCCCTACTTCACCTATAAACACGGCACCCGGGTCTACGGCAACATTTTTAAAACTTGAAGCAATGGCAGTTATAATGCCCAGGTCGCACGCAGGTTCATCTATTTTGATGCCTCCTATTACATTTACATAAGCATCACAGTTATAAAGCTGCATACCTACCCTTTTTTCCAGCACTGCCATGAGGATGGTTACCCGGTTATGATCCACACCCGTTGCAAGCCTTCTGGGCATGCCAAAGCTTGTTGCCGACACCAGCGCCTGTATTTCTATGAGCATGGGCCTTGTACCTTCTAAGCTTGATACCACCACAGACCCCGGCACATTCCGTGGTCTTCCTGAAAGCATCATGGCTGAGGGATTGTCCACCTCCACAAGTCCCACATCCCTCATTTCAAATATTCCTATCTCGTTTGTGGACCCAAACCTGTTCTTCACCGCCCTGAGAATCCTGTAGCTCAAATGCCTCTCTCCTTCAAAATACAGGACGGTATCCACCATGTGCTCCAGGACCTTCGGTCCTGCAATGGCGCCTTCCTTGGTCACATGCCCCACAATGGCAACAGTGGTGTTCATGTTCTTTGCAATCTTCATCAGCCTTGAAGTAACCTCTCTAACCTGGCTCACGCTCCCTGGAGCGGAAGACAGCTCATCACAGTATACGGTTTGAATGGAATCTATCACCATGAATCCGGGCTTTATTTTTTCAACAAGCCTTTCAATAGATCCAAAGCTGGTTTCGGATACCATAAGTATTGCAGGATTGTTTACATTCAGCCTGTCTGCTCTCATCTTTATCTGTTTTATGGATTCTTCACCCGATACATAAAGTATGGGCAAGTCTGCAGTGATGTTCTGGCATACCTGGAGCAGGAGTGTGGATTTCCCTATTCCGGGGTCTCCTCCTACAAGTATGAGAGAGCCCCTTACCGCACCTCCTCCAAGTACGCGGTCCACTTCCTTCATACCGGTGAAGTATCTTTCCTCTTCCCCAAGCTGAACATCGCTTATCTTTACCGGCCTGATATCGCTTACGGCTGAGGATTTAACATTTATTCTTTCCTGAAGTTCTTCCACAAATGTGTTCCACTGGTTACAGGAAGGACATTTTCCCAGCCATCCGCTGGTCTCATATCCGCATTCCTGGCATACAAACACTGATTTTGATTTTGCCATGATATTTCTCCCTGACTGTTTAAAAAATCCTATACCTGTATTCTATCATAAACTTATAAATATTTTTCCTTTTTGAGTACAAAATAATATTGAATATGAACCAAGGATGAGAAGCACGGAGGGAAATAATGCTTTCACAATTAGGTGATGTGGTTTTTATAACTACCCAGTTTATTCAGATAGCAATTTTCGCAGCCGGATGCTATTTTTTTTGTGTTTCAATATTCGGATGGAAAAAAAGAAAGGAAACACATCCCGAAAACCATTCCCCGCAAAAGAGATTTGCGCTTATCATAGCAGCCCATAACGAGGAGCTGGTGATAGCTCACGTAATTGACAGCCTTTCAAAACAAAATTATCCCCGGCACCTTTACGACATTTTCGTAGTTGCGGACAATTGTACCGACAGGACGGCGGAAATTGCCAGGCAACACGGAGCCATTGTCTATGAAAGATTTGACCCCGAGAAGAGGGGCAAGGGATATGCACTTGAGTGGATGTTTGAAAAAATTTTTGCCATGGAGAAAAAATACGACGCCGTCAGCATTTTTGATGCGGATAACCTGGTGTCTTCCAACTTTCTTCTGGAAATGGATAAACAGCTGAGCAAAGGCCACAAGGTGGTCCAGGGTTATGTAGACAGTAAAAACCCCTTCGATTCCTGGATAACGTGTTCCTATTCCATCGCATTTTGGCTTTCCAACAGGATATTCCAGCTTCCCAGGTATTACCTTGGGGTTTCCTGCGGCCTGTGCGGAACGGGTTTTTCCATCGATATCGATGTCCTGAAGAAAATCGGCTGGGGAGCTACCTGCCTTACAGAAGATCTTGAATTCACCTTGAAACTGGCCCTCAATGACATGAAGGTAGCCTGGGCACATAATGCGGTAGTTTATGATGAAAAGCCCATAAGCCTGAAACAATCCTGGAACCAGAGGAAGCGTTGGATGCAGGGTCATGCTGACTGCGCCAGCCGTTTTCTTGTTCCCCTGTTTAAGAAAGCCTTCAGGGAAGGCAACCTTATAGCATTTGACTGTGCAATATACCTTTTTCAGCCCATACGGTTTGTTTTCCTTGGGTTGATTACCGTTATGATGTGGATACAGACGGTGTTCCCTGAATCTCCTTTCTACTCTTTAAAGTATGTCTTTCCGGTCCAGGTGTGGTATTTATTCGTGCTCTTTCAGTCTCTTTACGGACCATTGATAATCCTGGCCGAGAAGAAGGCCAATCTCAAGGTGCTGCTGGGATTTCTTGTATATCCTTTTTACTGCCTTACCTGGGTTCCGATAACCATTCAGGGTTTTTTATGTAAGAACGACAAAAACTGGACTCATACAATACATACCCGCGAAATCAGCATATCCGAGCTTGAAAAGGCATGAGGCAATTCACCGGGCATACTCCATTGTGCCTCTTACTATGTCCGCAGTTCCTCAAGTTCGGTAATATCCATAGACCTGGTATGAAGGGTATGGGTCCATTCCTTTTTCTTCCGGTCCTTAAACCCCTGGATGATAATAGGTATCCATGTCAGGTTGTATAGAGGGAAGACAAGGAAATATGCAATGATTTTCAAATTCTTACGTGTAATCTTGCCCTCGGCAAAAATAACAATTATTGAAATATAGGTTACAATAAACATCACTAACCCGGACTCCAGCGACCCGGCCTTCATAAAGTCTTCCAGGTTGAAGAACAGGAAAAATCTCAAGTCTTCCAGGTTGAAGAACAGGAAAAATCTCAGTATATTTGCGATGAAACCCATGCCGCTTATGACAATTATCACAGGTTGTATGAGGTAAAGGGCCATATCGAAAGCAACAAGGCTTTTGTCCTTAAAAGCCTTTACAAGCAGCTTCTTAAAGTATCTTTCGGCACAGTCAGCCTGTCCCTGCATCCAGCGTCTTCGCTGTCTCCAGGATTGAGCCATAGTGATGGGTTTTTCGTCATACACCACAGCTTC
>JAMNYG010000177.1 GCA_023622945.1 Bacillota bacterium
CAGGGCAAAAGAGCCAGATTGCCTCAAGGAAATAAGAAAATTAAGGCCTGACGGACCCAGGGTCTTATGGAAGGAATTCGATTCCAAAAAATACCTGGACAGGCTGAGCGGGGCACTGCTGGGCAGGTTTGCCGGCTGTACTCTCGGGGCGCCGGTTGAGTTCTGGAGCATTGAAGAGATGAAGATCTGGGCAGAGTATACAGGAGATGGTTTTCCTCTCACTGACTACTGGTCCGCAGCCAGAAACCCTGTTCACAAGAGATATGGTGTCAGCGAGTGTTACAAATATACCAAAGAGGGGATGGACGGAGTTCCGGTGGACGATGACATAACGTACACCATCCTTGGACTTCTTATCATGGAAGACTACGGACCGGATTTCACCATTGAAGATGTGGGAGCAGCATGGGTAAAGTATCTGCCTTACGCCTGCACTGCTGAAGAAATTGCACTGGAAAACCTGAGGAACGGAGTACCTGCTTTGGAAGCAGCCGAAAAAGGAAATCCCTTTGTTCAGTGGATAGGTGCAGACATAAGGTCGGATCCGTGGGGCTATCTTGCTCCTGGGCTTCCTGAAAAAGCTGCTGAATTTGCATACAGGGATGCTTACATAAGCCACAGGAGAAACGGTATCTACGGAGAAATGTATTTCAGCGCGGTAATTGCAGCAGCATTTGCTACTGACAATGTAATGGATGCGCTGGAAACAGGCCTTACAGAAATACCGGCAGAATGCTTGCTGGCAAAAGACATACGCTGGGCTCTTGATACAGGCAAATACATCAAAAACTACATGGATGCGAGAAAAGCTGTAGATGAACGGTTTGATGACATGAGCAGGGTTCACACAAACATTAATGCCTGCCTGACCATATTCGGTCTTATGATAGGCGGGGATGACTTTACAAAGGTTATAGGTGAAACCGTTGCAATGGGATATGACAACGACTGCACCGCAGCCACCGCCGGAAGCATATTCGGTGCAGTTAAAGGTTTGAGCGGCATCCCCGGGAAATGGTACAGGCCATTTAACAACAAGGTTCTTACCTATATAAACGGTCATCCCGAGCTGAAAATAGATGATGTGATTCAAAGGTTTGCAGCACAGGCCAAAAGGGTTTTTAAAGTGTAGATTGTGCCTTTCAGGTTAAACTTCAGGCAGCCTTTTTCAGTCTGTTTTTTCATATGTGTCTTTTTATTTGTTTTTACCTGATTCTGTACTTATTCTTTGGGTTGATTTTGCTTTCCTTATTCTTAGGATCGATTTTGTTTTCCCGGTTAGTCCTTCTGCTTTCCAATGGTTTACTTATCTTCCTCTACTTTTATATTTCCCAGCGCATACCATCCATCAGGCTGCAGACCTTCCATGGCAAGCTTGACTTTCGGCATGCCGGTCTTTTCATCTATGATTCCCACCTGGATCTGATAATTACCGCAAGGCAAATCATGAGGAACATCGACCGAACCGTCATATAGACTGTCCCCCGGAAGCCATTCCCTTATATCGGCTCCTGTGATAATTGTCCTTGCAACCTTGTCATTCTTAATCCTGTAAGCGAGCTTAAACTTCTTATAACACGGCGCTACTCCCATGTTTTCCCACCATGAAGTAAACTCCATTTTGCCTCCGGGTTTAATAACCGCAGGGTATGTAAACCGCCTGAGAGCCAATCTGTAACCCATTTTCTTAAGCCAGCGGTCAACATTTGGCTGCCATTGTTTGGGAACGGGAGAGGATTTTGCGTTAAAGGATGAAATATGCCACTTAAGTGACTGGTCTATGATGTAGTCGATATCCCAGCCCATGTCATACCAATGCTGTATTACCCAGCATGCCTCAAATGAAACAGGAGCCTTCTTCCAGGCATTTTCCATACCTGATTCTATTATCAGTCGGGGATACATATCCAGCATATGGGACCAACCACCCGGTTGAAACTCCTTAAAGTTTGCAGGATATGGCCATCCCGGCCTCATATCTCCAAGGCAGTCTGCCCTGTAACCTACATTCCTCCTGGAGAGCCCATACATGTTGGACCTCCTGTCATGGAGCATCATAAGCAGATCGGTATCGGTAAATGTATCTATATATGCATCTATCAGTGCTTTCATGGTTTTCTCGGAGAGTTCTTCGGTATATTCCCCTTCACCCCATGGACCTACTATGGACACATCAACGCTTTCCAGATCAGGATGGCCGTTATAACGCTTGCCCAGTTCCCTTATTAAACCGCCAAAATGCTCAACATATCTGGGATCTTCCGGATCTACCAGCCAAAAACCATGTCCGTAGTCATTTTTCTCCCCCACCATTTCACGGTACCAGTCAGGCACATCTTCCCTTTTATTTGTACCATAGCAGGCAACCCTCAGCATAAGCGTCTGATTTCTGCTCCTGGCGGTTTCCAGAGCTTTATCAATCATATCCCAGCGGTATTTACCCTTTTCCGGCTCAAGAAATCTCCAATAAACCCTGAAATATGCTATTGATGTCATTGGGTAATCCTTGTTTTCAAGGCTCCCTTTGAATTCCTGGTACTCTATCGGGAAACCCTCGGTCCATCCCTTTCCCGGGTTAAGATCATCACCGTTAAAGCGCTGGAATGTCATAAACCCTATTCCGGGATTGATGAGAACATCATCAATGGTTTTCGGCCTTACAACAACAGTTGAATGGGACATAAGCCAACCTCCTTGGTTTAACTGTTTTATCTTTTTGCTTATAAACTCTCTATCTTTTTGTTTATAACTGTTTTACCTTTTTGCTTCTATCCAGATGAATTTGTTTACATCACGCTCGAAATTATTTTACATCTCGGCAAAATTATTTTTATCCCGTTAAAACTATTTTATATCTTGTTAAAACTATTTTATATCCGGTCAAAATCGGTTTATATCCCGGCAAAATCAAGTATATGCACTTAAAGATATAATCACTTAATGCACCGAGCAAAATTAGGTATGCACTAAAACAAATGATTTTATGTGTGGTATATTCCTATGTGGCATATTCCCTAAGTCTCTTCCGAAAATGCATATAGTCTTCAAAGCTTACTTCTTCCGGCACTCCGTGATCACATGTGGGGATGTATCCTCCCCGTTTTTTCATTACCGGAAGTATTCTGTCAATTTCCCTGTCTATGGCCTCCTTTCCTTTTGCAAGGATACGCTTGTCTATCCCTCCCTTTATCACAAGGTCGGGATATTCTTTTCCGATTTCCACCACATCGCATCCGGCAGCCACTTCAAAAGGACACATGCAATCCATGCCCAGCTCCCTGTAAAGCGGTATTACGGGATTTGCAAAACCATCCGTATCTATATTCACGTAAAGGTGGCGGTTCTTATCAAGCTGCCTGGCTTTAACGTTTGAAATAAGCTGCTGATAGTAAGGAAACAAAAATTCCCGGATCATATCTGGTGATATCAGAGGTCCCCTGTTATAACAGATATCCTCTGCAAAGAAAAGCTCATCAAAAGTGACATACTGCTGGTGTTTTGCAGTTACCGCATCGGCAAGCTCAAACCAGGTTTTCATGCATTCGTGTATGAGTTTTGGATGGTCATAGAAGTTGTACAGCAAATCAACAGGTCCCATAAGGCTTCTTAAGTACATGTACCCTCCGATGATGGACTGGGATATAAACATTCCCTTTCCTGCCTGCTCTATTGCTTCTTCAGACCACTGATCCAGGTATGAAAATCTCCCCTCTGATCTGGGGTCAAGCCTCCATTTGCAGTTTTCTTCCCACGTTTTAATATCCTTTACCGGATGGTCTACATATTCAGGCATAAAGCCATTCCGTCTTCCCTTAAAGTAAAGAACATGTCTTCCGGCATGATCCTGAACAAGCTCATAGTCTCCCCTGTCTTCCAGGACTTTAACTTCAAATTCAGGATAAAAAGCAGCCTCGCACCAGCCAAGCCCTCCTATGTGATATATCCCTTCTTCGTCAAAGCCGAAAAGCTCGGAAAGATTGGTATTATCATCTATGTATCCTTCCTTTTTCCACCGCTCCAGGGAATAAAAACCAAATTCACATTGATAGATGGGTGCACCAGGCTTCATTTCATAACAATCCCGTATCTTTCTGGCACCTTGACTCATCTTTTCCCTGGGGACCATATTGTGTATCCCATCAGGCTTCGTAGGCTCACCCATTAAAAACACCCCGGCGTCTTTATGCGTACAATGCTATTATATATAAACAAGAACAATATTACCAGAGCCTGTTAATACAATATGTTATGTTAATAAAGAATACAGGAAAATAAAAGGCACACATGACTAAAATAAATTTTCGTGTCACTTTCCAATTGACATAAGTATAGTATAATAGGAAATCAAATATGCCTGGTGATAATATGGAAACCTTACTGCTGGGTTCCAGAGGACCTAATGTGAAACTTTTACAAAGCCTGCTTGCAAGGATTGGTTTTAATCCCGGTCCTGTGGACGGCATTTTCGGCAACCAGACAAGACAGGCTGTCATAGCTTTTCAAAGGAGTTTCGGACTTGTACCTGACGGCATCGTAGGTCCTGCTACATGGAATGCACTGGACAGGTTCTTAAGAGGCTATGACATATATACAATAAGACCTGGGGATACTCTTTACAACATTTCGCTGAGATATAACACAACACTGAATGCTGTTCTGACCGCCAACCCAGGTATAAATCCCCTTAACCTTGCCGTAGGTCAGAGGATAATAGTTCCTTTTGGAATTGATGTGGTCTTCACCGATATAGACTACACCTATGATATAATGCAACGGAATATAGAGAGTTTGAAAGTCAGGTATCCTTTCCTAGAGGTCGGGACAATAGGAAGAAGCGTGCTGGGAAGAAACCTGTATTATATAATGCTGGGGAGGGGACCCAACCAGGTACATTATAACGGAGCTCACCATGCACTGGAATGGATTACGGCACCGCTGCTTATGAAATTCATAGAGAATTTTGCTAAAGCCTATGCAGCCGGAACTTCAATAAGAGGCTATAATGTCAGAAACATTTGGGAAAGAAGCAGTATTTACATCGTTCCCATGGTCAATCCCGATGGCGTGGACATAGTTTTAAACGGGCCCAGTCCTTCCAACCCGTTCTACAATCAACTGCTTCAATGGAACAACACCGGATTGCCTTTTTCGCTGGTATGGAACGCAAATACAAGAGGTGTTGACCTTAACCGCAACTATCCTGCAAGCTGGCAAGATGCAAAAGCTCAGGAACCATCCCTTGGAGTATTTGGCCCCGGACCAACCCGTTACGGAGGACCATCACCGTTGTCGGAACCGGAAACCCAGGCCATGGTTAATTTTACTCGGCAGCATAATTTCAGGCTTGTGATTGCATATCACACCCAGGGCAGGGTTATATACTGGCTTTACAAGAACATCATACCTCCGCGTTCCAGGGAAATCGCAGACATTTTTGCCAGAGCCAGCGGATATGTGGTATCCGATACACCTCTTGAGGCGGCATATGCAGGCTACAAGGACTGGTT
>JAMNYG010000198.1 GCA_023622945.1 Bacillota bacterium
AAGTTTATTACATATCTGAAAACAAGATATATGCTTCAGAGATTGATAAGCTTGACAAGCCTGCGCTTCTTGGGAATACAAGTGAGAATGCACATATGTATTACAGCAAAACAGCTGTATCGGATAATTATGTTTATGTGCTGCATGGGAATGAGGGAGCACTTGAAAGGTTCCCGATGATAATAGAGAAAAAGGGCATTAAGTTGGTGTACTATACCGATATTTCCGAAGCATTTGGATTTGATGAAAAATTTGAGGAAGCAAATGGAGGAGTCTCCGTAATCAGAATGGCAGGCTCAACAGGGGTAAATAATGAAAAATTTATAGTATCCCTGATGTCCGGCGTCCCAACAGGGCTTATATAACATCTTGAAAAACGGTGTTTTTGTTGATTTAAGCTGTTCTGACAAGATAAAAAGCAAAATAGATGCAATGTTCCCGGTTATAAAGGAAAGCTCATATTACCAAGGAAAGATTTTCGGTCTGCCACTTAGTGCGAACTTTGAGGCATTGTACTATAACAGGGAATTAGTTGAAAAGCATAATATTGATTTAGGCAGTATCAGGTCCTGGGATGATTATTTGGAATTAGCTGAAAAGATTCATAAGGACAACAGGATGCCCGGATATGAAATCATTGAGAATAAGAATGCAATATATCGGATTATGCTTGAGCAGTATGTATTGAATTATAACGATATATACTCCGGAAAGGTAAATTTTAACACCAATGAGTTCAAGAAAGTTCTTGAAACGATGAAAAGAATCAATGAGTCGGAGAGCATTAAGCATAGGATTGGTATTCCTGATACAAATATTAATGATAAATTGTTTATAATATCCTCATGTGCATTCTTTCGCAATTTTAAAGAAGATGTTTATTTCATGAGCTTACCTAATATTGATGACAACAGGAACCAGGTTTCCGCCTTGGGGGTTCAGTGGGCAATCATTAATCCCAACAGTAAGAATAAGGAACTGGCAATCAGGTATTTGGAGGCGATGGTGGGAGACGGGGAAGAAGGTTACCCGTATTACTCCAGGGAAGTTATTTTCAATGACAAGAGCTTATACGATGGCATAAGCGATGTATATTTTGAAAATTATGAAAAAGTCATAGGCAAAACAAGCGCAAAAATGGAGATTGTCAATATATTTGGAAATGCAAACCCCATACTCGGCTTGTATTTTAATGGAGCAATAACCGTTGATGAGGCTGCAGAACAAATCCATGAAAAGGTTGCCATGATGCTGACGGAGTAGCTTTATTCTCCCACTATCATCTTTGCTTTCTGATCAATCAAGGCTGCTGCCTCATCCACAGATTTGCTGCCATGCAGGTATTCCCAGATAATATTTCTCATGATATTTGAAGATCCGGGTTAAATTGAACCCTGGCGCTGTTTTTAACGATGGTTTCGTAAATCTTGTAATTCACCTCATTTGATAGCTCAGATCCGTAGCGCTTAAATAAATCTGATTCGGAATAAGGCGCAGGATCTTTGAAGAAAGCAACCTGTGCGTTTATTGTTTGTACTTCCGGCTGAAGGTATACATCAAGGAATTTTATGCAGGCATCTATATTCTTCGATCTGGCATTAATGACAAAAGCTTCTCCGTCAGTCGGATAACACATATCCTCTCCTATGCACGGAGGGTATATATGGATACGATTACCCATTTCAAGACTGGCATGAGCTGTATAAAACAGTACATCATCAATCGGTCTATAATTATAATATTCTCCGTTTTTAACCAAATTTTCATCCCAGAGCTTTTTCCAGATTCTTAGCAGATTCTTGAATACTTCATTGTCATATGATGCAATTCCTTTTGAAAAATCAGCGTACTGGCAGTTATATGATACTAAAAATGGGGCAAAGGCTTTGTCGCATTGCAGGGCAT
This sequence comes from Bacillota bacterium, assembly GCA_023622945.1. Taxonomy (GTDB): domain Bacteria; phylum Bacillota; class Clostridia; order Acetivibrionales; family JAMNYG01; genus JAMNYG01. The sequence continues at coordinate 1,906 of JAMNYG010000198.1, forward strand.
AAGTGTCGGCTTTACCATCACCGTCGATATCTTTTCTGGCTGTTTTGGCAAACTCATAAAATTCATCCCAGGTCCAGCTTCCTTCAGGCAGCTCGATGTCAAGCTTTTCAAGAAGCTCCTCATTAACCGCCCAGGTTTGGTAACCTACGAGATAAGGTACAGCTACAACATTCCCTTCATACGAGCATAAATCTTTAATACCATCAAACATTTTATCGAAAGAGTCCATTATATTCTGATAGCTATTAAGGACATGCAGGCAGTTTTTCTTTGCAAGATTGTTCAAGTCTGAAAGATATATTACAAAAATATCAAAGTCGCTGTCTCCTGACATAAGCTTTGTACTGATATGATTTTTGTATGTACCTGGATCTATGGTTTTGAAGGTAACTTTGATATCATAGTTGCCCTTATCAATTAAATTCATAGTCTTGTTCATTCTAAATTCCATATCTATGGCGCGGGAAGAAAGAATTGACAATTTCGTTTGGTTTTGAGCCACCGTGTTATTTTTGTCAGCAAGATATATGGTTTTATCTATTATACTCATTATGACACACACATCTCCAGCGATATCCACTTTGTCAAAGATAATTTCATCTTTTCTGTATATTGTTTCACTTTCGCTGTTTTCAAGGTCCAGTTTGCCTGCCTTATCAAATCTTATGTAGTAAACGGTATCATCCTCAGGGTCATACTTGATATCCTTTATTGTTATATAATCCGGAAACCCTTTTACACCCTTCTTTTCACCCAGGTCATAAATCAGATAATAAGGAGTATAATCATTTTCTACATAAAGTAAAATGGTGTTATCCCTGTAGGGTGTAAATGACAGAACATTATCGTTAACATTGAGTTTTTCAGTTTGTAGGGTTTTCATATTAAGAACGGTTATATGATTCTTTCCTTCTATCTCTTCAGATTGGAGAAAAAATATCATGTCATCTTTGCAGTCCATTTTTCTTACATACCTGGCAAGCTGCACCTGGAATTGGTCTATAAGTGTTCCATTAAGGTCCAGCACCTTAAGTGTATATCCGGTTTCACTTTCATCCAGTGCGAATATTTTATCATTAGATATGGCTATTTTTCGACAGAAATTTAGAATGTTTTTGATTGAAAATTCTTTCTTGCCGTTTAAATTATACACATGGATTTGGTCCTTGTCGGCGACATATATTCTATGTTTACTGTCAATGGCCATGTCAAACAGACCGTAGTTACATTCAATGTTAAGTGTATCTGTTTTAAGCTCCTCAAACCTGCTGACTTGCTTTTGGCTGCAGGAGGACAGCAGAAGGAAAAAAACAGATGACAATGGCAAAAAATTTTTTCATTTAGCAGCACTCCTCTTGTCCTCAAAATGATAATGATTCTGACAAGATGATAATGTTTCTGCCATGATGATTTTGAAAAAGTGATAATGAAAAATTCCTCATTCACCTATTATCATATAGGCCTTCTGCTCAATCAGTGACACTGCCTCGTCTACATCTATTTCATTTCTGATGTGCTTTTCTATGGTATTAATCATGAATATTCTCAAATCTGCAGGGATGCCAGAGCTGGCACAGCTGTTTTCAAGCATTGTTTTGTATATCTCATAATTCCTGTCATTTGACATTTTGCCAAAGGGGCTGTCATTAGAGAATTTTGCTGCATCTATAAAATATTGGGAATTTTCATATATAGACCTATCTTTATAAATTGCATCTACCGGATTATGCTTTTGTACTTCTTCCGATAAATATGTGCTTAAAAACTCTACAGCAAGTTCTTTGTTCTCTGAGTTGTTATTAATGCACAGTGCATAAAATTGAGCATAATATTTCCGTTCATGCTCTAAGTGGGGTGGATAAATTATGGTTGCATCTCCTAAGGCAAGCGACATATCAATGTGATATAATAGCACATCATCCTCTTCATGGCCTTTCATCCTGCCTGGCTTTAACAAATCCTCATCCCATAGCTTCTTCCAAATAATTAATAAATCCTTAAGTTCTTGTCTATCAATATTGACTTGGGCATTTATTGCGTCTATATGAATAGATTCGTAAAGGTCAAGAAAATAAGGGACCCTGACTTCCGCTTCAATTATATATGTATCTTTTATTCCATCACCGTTTATGTCTTTTCTTACTTTCTTTGCATATTCATAAAAATCATTCCAGGTCCAGCTGTCTCCCGGTAGCTCTATATTTAATCTTTTCAATAAATCTTCATTGACAGCCCATGCCATTATATCAAGGAGATATGGTACCCCTGTCAGGCTGCCATATGATGTGCATAATTGCTCAATTCCTGTAAACATTTTTGAAAACTTATCCTTTATTTCCGGGTAAGCATTCAAGTCCAGCAAGCACTTGTTTCTAGCAAAATCGTTTATTTTGAGATTGTGCAAAAGTAAAATATCCGGATCCTTATCACCTGACATAAGCTTTGTGCTAAGTGTTGTATAGTATGAATCACCAAGGGCAGTTCTTTTGACTTTCACATCGGGGTATTTCTTTTCGAATATCTCCAATGTCTTGTCGATACAGTATCCATTTAATTCACCAGGGGATAAGATGGAGATGCTCTTTTGATTATTCTGTTTTAGAATTTCCTCTTTTTCTATACAGTATATTGCTTTATTTTTTCTGTCCAGTATAAAAATTATATTGTCTGATACCAATAGCTTGTCAAAGGATGCATCGCTTTTGGTATAAACTACTTCTTTCTGACCGTTTTCAAATGTAATTGTTCCTATGTCGTTACTATCAAAGTAATATATA
>JAMNYG010000027.1 GCA_023622945.1 Bacillota bacterium
TAACGGCAGGAGTGACCATACATCCTGGTCGTATCATGAAAAGGGCGGTTTTTGGAGCGACAAGCCGCATTTGTGCCTGGAAGCAGAGTATTATTTTGAGAACAACACTGTCAAGGTCAACAAGTATATCGTAATTACAGAGAACAGTATACGCGAATACCTTATCTGGGACACGGTGTACACCAAGCAAACATTGCTCAGTGAGGTAACACCTTTCGGGTTCAGGTTGCACGGTATTTATGATGATGTCTGCGGCAGTCCATATACCGGTGAGGCAGATACGTTATGTTTTGTATTGAAGAAAGGGTGATTTCATATGAAAAACACAGTTTCAGCACCTGTAAATCAAAACAGGAGGATGACTATACTTTGACCTTCCTGCAATAAGGAGGTAATATTTTGAACAGAGATTTTATTGCAAAATATTGGTATGCTTATGTTTATGACCCTGTAATCCGTATATGCACCGGAACGAAGCGTTGGGAGCTTACAACCAACAACGGTGGGTCTTTTATTATCTGGGAACTGTGGCACAAGCACATACCATCGCGAGAGCAGGTTTATGGCTGGCTCAGGGAAGCAGGACTGATAATTGAGAAATCATTCAAGAACTACACCGACGAACCCATACCTGAACCACTTGATGAATCAATGTTCCGGGCGACCATCTGGGCAAGGAAAGACTGACAATAAAAAATATGCAGGAATTCCTTCAAAACGTATTGACAGAATGGAAAACATATGCAAGAATACTATGAAAAGTGAGCATGCATAAGCATCGGGCAATAAAAAAGGGACACACTTCTCCGGAGCAGGAAAGGTTCCAATGGAATGAGGAACGTTCTTCCCAATGGGATGGGGAAAGTTCTTAAGATGTGAGCCGGAGATGAAAATGCCTTCAGGATGCGAGCTGCATGGGGGCGCCGGAGCCCTACACGTGGAATGATACCCCGCGGAGTCACTTGATATGTGATTCTGCGGGGCTTTTGCATTTTGTCGGATTTTCATATTGGCATAAAGAAGCAATGCATGTCGGTGCACAGAAGTAATGCATTTCGCTGCCCAGAAGAAATAGATGCAGGTGCAAAAAAGGAAATTAGTACGACAATAGTAAGAAGGAGATGATGATTGTGAAAACTCTTGAAACGGAGCGCCTGATTTTAAGACCGTTTGAGGAAACAGATTTTGAAGCAGTCCACTCCTATGCAAGTGTTGCTGAGAATGTTCAGTATATGCTTTGGGGACCCAATGATGAATCACAAACCAAAGCATTTATCATGCAAGCTGTTGCGCAATCAAAAGAAAAACCCTGCAAAAATTATCAGTATGCTGCAGTGCTAAAAGCAAGTCAAAAGCTTATAGGTGGCTGCAACTTAGCCATTTTGGGGAACGATGAAGCTGAAATCGGCTGGATTTTACACAGAGACTGCTGGAAACAGGGTTTTGGTACCGAAATGGGTAAACGTATCGTGGAGTTTGGTTTTTGTGAGTTGGGATTGCACAGAATTATCGCTCGGTGTGATACTGAAAACAATGGATCATGGCGTGTTATGGAACGAATAGGCATGCGCAGGGAAGGTTGTTTTCTTGAAGCAAGGCCTGCAAACAAGTTTTCAGACAAAAAGTACGGTGATGAGTATTTATATGCCATTTTAAAGGATGAATGGGAAATACAAAAGGAAATCTCCTATTACAATTCCCTGCCGGTTATTTTTGATGGTTTTATTGATATACCGGACTTGACTGACGGCGAAATAGAGCTTTATTGTATTGCCAAAAAGCCTGCCATTCCTGAAAAGAAATGGGTTCCGGCTTATGCGTTTGAAATTAGCCGTGATGGTAACCGTGTCGGTGAAATCAATTTGCGTATCGGCTATACGGATGGCTTATACTACGGGGGCCAAATCGGTTATAGTGTCGATGAGCAACACCGCGGGCATGGTTATGCCGCAAAAGCCTGCCGGCTTCTTGTGCCGGTCATTCGGGCACATGGAATGAAAAAGGTATTGATCACCAACAACATAACCAACATCGCTTCAAAACGCACTTGTGAAAAGCTTGGAGCAAAGCTGATCCGTGTGGCCAGACTTCCTGAATGGCATGACCTTTATAAGGATGACCTGAGATTTGTGAATATATTTGAGTGGAGCGTAGACTAAAACCGTAAAATGAGTATGGAATGATAATTGTTTGATTCACAAGACGAGCATGGAATGCTAATTATTTGATTCACAAAATTAGTATGGAGACAATCGCTTGTTTCAGAAAGGAATGAAATCTTATTAAGGCTAAAGTGTTATATGACCGTTTGGAAAATGATTTCATTTTAAGCGGGTTAACCGACGACTGGGCAAATTACATGACACCTGTATATGATTTCCTGACAGAGAACTTCAAAGAAAGAAGCATGGGATTGGTTTGTGATTTTGCGGAGGAAATCACAAAGGTTTACTCTGCCGTTTTCCCGACTGATAAGATACTCCAGCATATTATTGACAGGGGCACCACCGATGCCATGCTGTTTTTGCATCACCCTTCCATATGGGATATTCGGACTACTCCGCCATTTACGCAAATGAACCCGGCATTGGTAAGAAAGCTTCAAGAGCGCAGAGTATCCATATACAACCTGCATGTGCCATTGGATAATTATAGCGACTACTCTACAAGCAAGACTTTGGCCGATGCATTGGGTATTGAGGTTGTCAAGCCCTTTGTCCGGTACCGTGGCGGATTGGCGGGTGTCATAGGAAAAACAAAATGCAAAACTGTTGAGGAATTGAATGCTGTTTTTTCAAAAGCAGTGGGACACAGCACAAAGCTCTATTTATACGGAGATAGTAAGATTGATGGCAATATTGGTATTGTAGCCGGTGGCGGAAATGGTATGGAAACAGTTGCCGAGCTTCTTGAGAACAATGTAAAGGTGCTGATAACCGGAATAACAGTTAATAACCATTTCTCTTCTGAAGTGCATAGGTTTGAAAAGGAGAATGGAATAAATGTTTTGGGGGGAACCCATTACTCTACCGAAAAGTTTGCTTGCATAAAAATGTGCAGCTATTTTGAAAGTTTAGGACTTGAATCTGAGTTCCTGCACGGGGAACCGGTTATGGAAGACATGTGAGTCCGGAAGATGTGAGAGGTGGAAGCTGAACGAAAAGGCCTGACGGAAAGCAGGGCGCAGGTAAAAGTCAGCCGACTGGTGTGATGAGAAGAGGAAAAATATAACCATGATGGGTGATAAAGAAATGGATGGTGAAGATTCAAAAACTTTCAACATCATACCCCTGACCGAAAAACATTTATGCGATATAAACAAGCCAAACCAGCTTTTTTAGTGTTCGGCAGGCTTATACCGTCTTTTTCGGACGGTAAATGGACCTGGACAGAAGAACTCTTTGAAAAGCCATATGAAAAGCGGTATCCCGATGATGAACCGTATGAATCCGAATATAAAAAAGAGGTCACGGAATAGCTGCATTTGCACGGGACAGAAAAGCTGCCGGAATCATATGAACTGTGTTCACTCAGGGATGAAATAATTGCAGATGAGAACTACCACAAATTGGTTGGAGAAGTTGAAGGCAAAATGGTATCCAACGTAACTTTGGCAGTAACAAAAATCCTTACAAGAGAAATTAAGCCCTATGCATTAATTGAAAATGTCGTAACCACAAGGATCACAGGTGCCGTGGATATGCACGGGCCCTTATGCATAGGGCTGTCGACATGGTAAAGGGCAAAGGGTGTTATAAAATCATGCTGCTTGCCGGGCCAAAAAATGTAAATACGTTAAGGTTTTATGAAAAAATATGGTTTCAGCAGCAAGGAAAAAGAGTATTCATAAGATGGATTTAATTCTGTCTGCTGAGCCCTTTCAGCCTTGCCTCTTCCTCCTGGATAACTCTTTTGTCAATACGCTCAAAGAGGATTTCCACCTTCTCAAGCGCCAGTCGGGATGGAACTTCTATATTCTGCCATGCTGCCTTTTTTATCTTCAGCATGTCTCTTATTTTTGCGGAAGAAAAAGGCAGGAAAGGCTCAAGAAGGTTTGAAAGGTTTGCAATGACCTGAACGCAGGTATTCAGAGTTTCCCTGCACTTTTCCATGTCGCTCTTTACTGTATTCCACGGTTGTTCTTCATCAAAATACTTATTCGCTGAGCGTACAAAGGCAAAGACAGTGTCCAATGCCTCCTTAAAGCAGCCTTGTTCTATAAGGCTGCCAACATGCGGATAAAGCCCGGCAAGTGACTTCATAATCCTGGAATTGCATGAGGCTTCAGGTACAGTACCTTCAAAATATTTCTGTATGAATACCAGGCTGCGGTTTACAAAATTGCCGTAAGCGCCTAAAAGCTCACCGTTATGGCTGTTGACAAACTCCCTCCATGTAAAGTCAGTATCCCTCTTTTCAGGACCGTTGGTAATAAGGAAATAACGGATGGAATC
>JAMNYG010000013.1 GCA_023622945.1 Bacillota bacterium
TTTACTTCACCCGGGCGCGGATAAGGCAAGCCATTGAAGACCGAAACGGATTTCGGCGCAGGATCCCTTGACTCGGATTTAACTCCGCCTGCATGCCGGGCAGATATGGCAGCGATTGTTTTTGCTATCTGCTCAGCCTGTGCAAAGCGGTATTCCATATCACGATGCACTTCATCCAGGCTGCATCCGCATATGGAATCGTGTGCATGGTTCATGAGCAAATACTGCCATGCCTTATCAAGAAAAGCTGCCGGATATTCCCCGCCTGACAGCCATGCCATGACAGAAACAGGTTCTGCAACCCTTTCAATATACTTCTGGACTTCATAATTCTTTTGTTTCAGATAAATGCGGGACGACAGAGTACCGGTTAAAATGGCCTGCCAGCCCTCAAAGTTCTTGCCCGGCATCCTTTGTTCTCCCTTTATGGGATGCCACTTCAGGTCCTTTTCATTAAGCACCGCGTCAAAGAATTCCTCAAGGGTCGAAAGCCTAAGTTCTATGTCTGGCTGACTTTCATTCCATTCTTTAAGGGCCAGCGGAAGGTTCTCATCAGGGCAGGCATGATCTCCTCCATCCGGAAGCAGTATATGCTTTGCGCGGCAATATGGCAGATGTGTCTTCAATATGTGGTCCCTTATGTGTTCAATATTGGCATGCCCGTCCTTGACATATCCTATATAAGTATACCCATAGTCATTGTGCAAACGTATGGTAGGAATATGAGTGCCGTCTGCCCCCTCCCAATCCAGCTCAGCGGGCAGCTCCTCGGGAGAGCCGTTAATGCCTCTCCAGATAATCGCTCCCTTAAGTCCCAGCAGTGACGCAATCTGCGGCGTTTGCGACATTTGTCCGAACATGTCCGGAATATACATCACTTCCATAGTACGCCCAAATTTCTCGGCTGTTCTGATACCCCTCTGAAGATTTCGCACGATTGCCTCACCGCTTGGAAGGAACATATCAGGGAGCAGGTACCATGGACCAGCTATAAGCCTCCCGGCGCTGATCAGCTTTTTAAGTTCCTGTTCCTTTTCCGGCCTGATTTCAAGGTAATCCTCAAGTATTATGGTTTGCCCGTCCAGATGAAAAGCGGTAAAATCGGGATTTCTGTTCATCAGGTCAATAATGAAATCCATCCTTTTTACCAGCCCTATTCTGTATTCCTGAAAAGTTGCCCTCCACTCCCGGTCCCAGTGGGTATGAGAGTATACCATGCCAATGCGTTTATTCTCACTCATGGCCATCAGACTCCTATAGCATTACATACTCACTTTCATCAGTTTATCATTTATTTACTTTCATCTTTGGCATCATGAACTTACTTTCATCTGCGGTGATTCCGGGTTCATCTGCACGAATTCTATCCTGTTGCCATCAGGATCTCTGACCCAACACTGATAATTCAGGTCCTTTCCCTGCCTGGGCTCCGCATCCAGAGCTATGCCGTGTGATTTTATCCTTGAAACAATTGCAAATATATCATCCACCTCAAGACACAGATGGGAGTATGATTGTCCTTTTACCTCCCGGGGGCTGCCATAGAAGAGTTCGATAAACTGCCCGTCCCGTATCTTAATAAACCTTATCCACGGATTCCCTTCATCATCCCTGATTTCAAAAGCATCCGTGAACCCGAGAACCTTACAGTAAAAATGGACGGATCTTTCCATATCAGACACGTAGAATGCAACATGACTGATTCCTTTGATCATAAAGCACCTCCAAAAATTATTAATAATATATTAACATGTATAAATTGCATGCATACACTGGCATGCAACAATCTCATTCGGGCTTAAACACCATAGAGACACATACGAAAATTGCATCCGGGCGCAAACACTACAGAAGTCCATCCAAAAACCGAATCCAGGCCAAGTACCACAAAAGCCCAGACGTCAATGTCCGGGCAGTCTGCAATGCATTTTATTTGGATAATAAATCAAATATATCAGCTCTGCGCTCCTGCAGGAAAACGCTGGGTCCTTCTCCGTATGCCGCTCCTACCGACAGCCAGAAAGTGTAGTATCTTTTATCAAGGTCTATAGTAGCGGTGCACACACCGTCTTGGTTATATTCCCCACCGTTAATCTGGGAAATCACTTCGCCGTCAGGAGCAATTATCCTGCAGGGGCTCGGAGTCCAACGGGTGCAGGCTGCAACCACAAACACGCCGTTTTCCATGGCTCTTGCCTTTGCAAGATCTGTATGCCAAAGTGTCGGTACAAACAGTATCTCTGCTCCCTTCAGCCTTAAAATTCTTGCAACTTCCGGGAAACCCTGATCCCAGCAAATCATAATTCCTATCTTTCCAAAATCGGTTTCAAAAACAGGGTATTCCCTTCCGGGGGTGACCCCGTCTTCAGCCTCGCACAAAGGCAGCTGCAATTTATGGTACTTACCGGCTATATTCCCCTGCCTGTCAAACAACAGTCCCGTGTTGTAAATGAAATCCCCGTCCTTTTCGAACAGGCTTAATATTACATATGAGTTATATTTTCTGGCTTTTTCTCCTATTGCATCGGTAACAGGTCCCGGTATCACCACGCATCTGTCCTCAAAGCAGGATCCCCAGGTACCGGCGCTGTAAGGTGTCTCAGTCAGGCAAATGACATCAGGTTTGGTACTCCCAGCCTTGTCTATGGCCGCAAGTATTGCCTTAAGATTGCCTTCAGCAGTACCATCCATTGTTGTAAAAGCAGAAGCAATTTTGACCAGTCTGTGCTCTATGGGGCTTGTTTTTACCAGCAGGGGATTTCTCCAGGTAACCGCCCCGTTCTCAGACCATTTGAACACAAGCTCCACCCGCAATTTGCATGCCTTGCCTGGTGCATCAATCACTCTGTAAAGGGATTTCCACCCGTTTCCAAGGCATTCCGTCCTGTCTACGTAGTCTCTTGTTATGGGCTTGCCGTCCTCCATTATCCAGGTGAGCATTGCATGAAGGCTTACCCTCTCATGGCTTATACTCTCGGGAAGATACTCCACCGAAAATCTGTATGTTTCCCCGCCTTCTATTCCTGGTATTTCGCACATCCACTTTCCGAAGTCTTCAAATTTCCCTGATGACTTGATTTTCAGTACAGGTTCGCCGGCCAGGTATTCCTTGCTGAAAATGGGAGAAATTGCTTTCCGGGGTGTCCAGGAATACCAGCTGCTTCTGTCTGCCCGGGGTAAAAGGTTATTTGATAAACCTTCCGAACAACATTCACACATAGCTGCCACCCACCATATAATATTTGATTTTTCAGCTTTTTGACTGCTTTCTTAATTGTGTAGACTGCCAAAAAAGTCTTTTAAATAAATTTATATACCAATTATATACTATCAACGAAAAGCCGGCAATCTAAAGCATAGACGCTGCAGGTTGCCAAAATGGACACTGCAGGCTGGCAAAACAAGCTGTTAAGGATATTAAACTGTCCGCAAGTCTATATTTCACTTTTCCAGAAATTCCTGGTGAACAAGGCCAGGAATGTAAACAACTCCAGTCTTCCCATAAGCATAAGTCCCGAAAAAAGAAGCTTGGTAAGCGGGCTGAAACTGCTGAAGGTATGTACAGGTCCAATTGCTTCAAATCCGGGCCCTATATTCCCAAGGGTTGCCGCAACTGCACTTGAAGCAGTTACCAGGCTGACTTTTTCCAAAGAGACAAGCAAGGTCCCTACTATAAAAATAACAATATAGATAAAAAAGAAACTTGATATTCCGCTTAGCACTTCCTGTGACAAAGGCTTGTCACCTATCTTTATAGGAATTACCGCCCTTGGATGGAATATCTTAAGTATTTCCCTTTTCACCATTTTAAAAAGAACCAGTATTCGTATGATTTTTATCGACCCGCCGGTAGAACCGGCACATCCTCCCACAAACATAAGCATAAAAAGTATACATTTGCTGAAAGTGGGCCATAAATCAAAATCTGCAGTCGCATAGCCGGTGGTAGTGATAATTGAGCTTACCTGGAAAATTGAATATCTGGCAGATTTCAATATGTTGTGGTAATAGTTTAAGCTCAGGTCTGCCGTAATCAGCAAAAAGCTCACTACGATCACACCGAGATAGAACCTGAGTTCCTGATCCCTGAATACTTCCCGCCATCTGCCTTTCAGCAGAATATAATACAGGGAGAAATTCACGCCGGATAAGGTCATGAATATTGATATGATCATGTCAATATATACACTGTCATAGGCGCCAATGCTGGCATTTTTAACAGAAAACCCGCCTGTTCCTACCGTACCTAAAGCGTGAACCGCGGCATCAAAAAGTGGCATTCCTCCAAGCATAAGCAGTACGATTTCAACAATGGTTATGACTATATATATTTTATAAAGAATCTTGGCAGTATCCCTTATCCTGGGTGCTATCTTATCAGGAACAGGTCCGGGGCTTTCAGCCTTGAAGACTTGAAATCCTCC
>JAMNYG010000161.1 GCA_023622945.1 Bacillota bacterium
CATATCCTTTCCTCCTGTACGATGATGCTCTCAACATAATCATACAGGAAATTTGATTAAGGTGGCCTATTTTTTTACCGGTATCTGGTACACTTTTAGAGTAGCATTAACAAAGGAAATAAGGGCAATAGGGCAGACAAGCGATCCGAACATAATTCCCAAAGCCGGAGAGGCTGACATTGATATATTTGTTTTAGGCGATATTATTCCAGGCTATGAAGTCAGAAAAGCAGTGTATGACAAAAACAGCGCATTGTTTGAAGAATGCTCCATGAATGTTTGCGAAGGCGGAGAATGGGGAACAGGAGACGTCTTCATTATTGACGGAGTTGAAACAATGCTGATGACCTGGACAGTGTAAAAGGGTTTTATCCTGTCGGGCGCTGCGCAACACTGAAGAACATCTATGTCATATATGATGAAGGAGTATTTAGTTCATTACAAGAAAAGCTTTTGGTATATCCTGATGTGCTGAAGAGGGAAATGGTGCGTTTTCATCTTGGCAGAACAATAGATGAAGAGGACTTCGGACGCGCGGTTTTGAGAAAGGATGTGCTGTTTTACCATCAGGTCCTGGAAAATGCGATTGACCACTATTTGCAGGCATTGTACGCCGTAAACGAAACATTCTTTCCCAGCAGGAAAAGGACAAATAAATATATCGATTCATTCAAATTGAAACCGGAGAATTGCTATGAGAGGCTGCTTAATGTAGTGAGGCTTGGCTCAAGTCCCGAGGGAATCGAAAAATCCTATACTGAATGGTGCAGTTTGGTTAGTGATTTGGAGAGCATTTGCGCTGTGTGAAAAGAGAATAAATGCAATAGGGGGCCATCAAAATGAGTGAGATAGTTGATAAAATCAGGCACATTCTATTGGAAAAATGCGAGCAGCACAAAAAGCACATAGGATACGACTATTGGAACGACCATATAAAAAAGGTAGTAGAATATGCTGTTAGTTTAGCCAATGAATATGGAGCAGGTGCAGAAATCGTTGAACTGGGAGCATTACTGCATGACATTTCCATGCCGGCCGAATACGGCGAGAGAAGCGAGCATCATGTTTACAGCGCAGAGATGGCAGAAACGCTATTGACCGAACTTCCACAGGGAAGCTACTCAGTTTATTGAATAGAGGATGTCACAATAAAGCAAGGAGGTAATAATGATGTTTTTCAAAAGATTAATATTACTTGTATTTATTTCTATAACTTTTTCCTTTGTTTTGATGGGATGCAAGCAGAGCAATCCTGAAATTATTACATCTATTACAGTAGATAAGATCACACCAGAGGAATACAACTCCTGAATATAGTCAGGTACAGAATGAACTGCAGTAAGAATTGGGCCATTTATTCTATTGTTAGCATTAGTGCGTGCGCGACCGCGATAAGTTTTCAAATTATTTATAGCAACCTTATTGTACAGATAAAAGACTGGTCCGCACTTATTGATACAAGTGACACAAGCACCTTACTTTCAGTACTTCTGCTGATAAGCACTTTGGTGCTGAATGGAATTTCTGTAGGTATTCATTATACTAAAAAAGCAAGTAAGACGCTTGATTGAGCCGAAGAACCATCATTGGCTTCTTCCTGGTCTTCAGCAAACAATATGAGGTGTTGGCGATGGAATACATAGGCGAATCTTCTGAGAATGAGATGATAGCGTTGTTTTTGCAAACCGAGGCCAAATCGCCGCGATACCGCGATAAAATATTACAGATTATATCAGATATGGGAGTGGACAGTTCCATAGTCATTGATCCCAATATAAAATCCGATGAAGAGAATGCCTTAAGAAAGGAGATCTTATCCAGGTTTAGAGGATTCGGAAAGGATAAAGAAATATTTGATGGTTTTCCGAAAAACGTTCGTTGGGTATGGGTCAACCTGACAAAAAATGATCTTTATAAAGTGAAATATATAAACTACAGCTACTGGATTGGTTTATCAGGAGGTTCAAGATTAGCAAAAGACGCAGCCGAAAACATCCGAAAAGGTGTTGAAATATTCAATGTTAAGAATGATGGATTCATAGAGGGAGCCAGATATGCGTTGGCTGGAAACTCATTTCCACCGATGATCCTGGTTTCCGATTATGAAAATGAGAACATTATTGTACTAGAGGGACATTTACGATTGACAGCATATATGCTTGTACCCGATGCCATTCCTGATAATTTAAAAGTGATGGTTGGCTATGCAGAAAAAGAGGAACTTATGAAATGGAGTTTATATTGATACAAGTGTAATTGAATATAGTACAAGAGAGATTTTCAATGGGAATATACTCTATCCGATAGCAACGCGAATTTGCGGGGTATACACCCGTTAGATAATGGCGCAAGATCAGAGTTGATGAATAAAAGGGAGTGTGCACATAATGCCTGACCATGCTCATATGTTTATAAGCTTTGATCCACGACAGCCTTTGCATGAATTAATACGATATATTAAAGGAACAAGTGTAGAATTCTAAGAAATAAGTATCCGAAACTAAAAAGCAGAGTACCTTCACTTTGGACACGAAGTTATTTTTGTTGTACTATTGGTAATGTAAGCCAGGAAGCAATTTAAATGTACATAGGGAATCAAAAGAATGTGTTGGAAGGGGTGTGAACCAGGCAATTAACGGTAAAATTCAAGATACTTCCTGCTAAAGAACAGGAGCAATATTTGGAAGAAACATTAAATGAATACATAATCTACAATCAACAGTATTGTTCAAAACATGATTGAAAATGAAACTATAAAATTAACATCAAAGGATATTGAAGCAAACCTGCCAAGTGCAGTTAAAATTCAAGCTATACTGGATGCTAAAGTGTTTATAAAAAATATAAAAAGACTGATAAACTGCCCATATTAAAGAAACCGGTATGCATATGGAACAATCAAAATTATAAAACAGAAAACAATTATTTAAGATTTCCGGTGGCGGATGGTATAGCATAGGCGATAGTCCGCCAGCCCAAGATGCTATACGGACTGTCTTGGGAGGGGCGATGACACGCCCTTAACTCTGGGGAACTACGGATACCCGAAACTGACTTCCGACTACCACCAGAGAATCTTCTGACTTTAGTCATGGGGAGTGTCAATCTGGCTATGAATTTGTATGAATAATGCTATCATATCAAGGGTGTGACTTTATGAGAAAGAACCGTGGAGCCACTATAGTTATAGGCATTATTTTTGGATTTATAACATTTGCAATAACTGTCTTCTTATTTGATTCCCCACAGCGTGCTTTTATGCTTGGCGCTTTAACTGCAGCAATATATATGTTAGGTCTGGGCTTGATAGATGACATAAATGTAAAAAAATACGAAAATGCAGATAGTCTAATTGAAGGTGAGATTTTATTAAAAGACGCAGCAAATTATTATTCGGACAAACTGCTTTGCAATGGAATTCTATACTTGACTGCAGACAGACTTATTTTCATTTCTTATGAGAAAAAGCCTGTCTATCGTGAGGAAATCTTATTCAAGGATATTAAGAGAGCGACATACGGCAAAGTCTGCAGGTATATCCATGGATTAAAATTATTCATGAAGGATTCTACAATTAAAGGATTTGCACTAAAAGACATTGAACCATTCCTGGAGCAAATTAATAGAGTTTTGGTCCCAAGCTTATTCGATGAATCAGACTAATTTACTGAACCCGCTACAATAAATCCATTTGATGGAAATAAGCCACATGAGAGTAATAGGATTATGATAAAACTACTTGAGGATGCAGACTTTTTTTATTATACAGGTGGTGGGAAAAGAAGCGTTTTTCAAGTTGTAATTACGAAAATGCATTGATTGGAAGGATATGAAGCATATGGTAAAGACCGATTACGAGCTTGAGAGAAAATGGTGGAATGCTAAAGCTCATAAAGAAGAGACTGATATGTTCTATGAAAAAATTAACCGCGAGTTGAGATGGAGAGAAATAAATAAGCACCTTACTGAAGATATAAATACAATTTTGGATGTTGGTGGTGGAACCGGCGCTTTTTCTATTCCATTAGCTGAAAAAGGCTTTAAGGTAGTACATTTTGATATTTCGGAAGAAATGATAGCGATTGCAAAAAGCAAGGCAGAAGAAAAGAATTTAAAGAATATCACTTTTGAACAAGGGATTTCTATCGATTTATCAAGGTTTAATGATAATTCATTTGATATGGTGATTATGAGAGGTTTAACAAATTATTCAATGAGGATAGAAAAAACTCCATATCTGAGGAGATGTTCAATGAAATAAAGAATTTAACTACTGCCGGGTCAAGTTATGCAAACTATGTATTAGTGACGTTTGAGAATGGTGAAATGCTGCTGGTAAGATTGTCTCCTGAAAAAGTAAATGGTGAGTATAAAATAGACGATGTAATTATTGTTCCTGACGAAATGAAAGAGATGTTTTAAGAAAGATAATGAACCGTATTGGAGGTATACAAATGCTAATTGACACTAATTTAGACGATTTCAAGATAAGATTCGCTGAGAAAAAAGATGTTCTGTTAATTTTAGAATTTATAAAAGAATTGGCTGATTATGAAAAAGAAAAATGGCGGAGGTCATTATTGGTGAATACAAAAATAAACCGGTAGCATTTGCGCTATTCTTTCACAATTTTTCTACTTTTTTAGGAAAGCCGGGTATTTATTTAGAGGACTTATATGTTAAGCCTGAAGCAAGGGGAAAGGGTATAGGAAAGACTATGCTCGCTTTCCTTGCCAAGCTTTGTGTGGACAGAAGGTGTGGAAGGCTGGAGTGGTCGTGCCTGGACTGGAATAAGCCGGCCATTGAGTTTTATAAGCAAATGGGTGCGGTGCCCATGGATGAATGGACTGTATATAGATTATGCGGCGATGCTTTAGATAAGTTGGCAATGAAATTCAGTAAATAAGTTTTGTCTAAGCAACCAGTTCCAAGTAGGGGAAGGCAAATTCAGTGGATATCGATGAAAGAGTAGAGCTTTCAAGCTATAATGAAGAATGGGAAGATTTGTTTTTAGAGGAAAGAGATTTGATTGCCAAACACCTTTCGGATATTCATATTGAACATATCGGAAGTACATCAGTCAAAGGAATGGTTGCAAAACCAATTATAGATATCATGATAGGAGTTCAGTCCTATCCTCCTCCGTCGCAAATTATAACCACCCTTGAGCAATTGGGATACTATAACTTCGGCGAGAATGACAGAGAAAACGGACGGTTATATTTTGCAAAGCGAGGTTTACATAACTTTAATGTTCACGTTGTACAATATCAAGGAATACTGTGGAGGAATAATATCCTTTTCCGAGAATATCTTAAGGCTCATGCCGATGTAGCACAACAATATTGCGACTTAAAGAAAGAGATAATAAATAAAGGCAATACCAAATTATTAAGTTATTCGCGAGGGAAAGAACAATTTATTTCACAAATTATTAAAAAGTTAAACAACATGGTATAAGTTTTTTGAAACATGGATAGTTCTGAGTATTTGCAACTACTGTTATTGAAAATG
>JAMNYG010000015.1 GCA_023622945.1 Bacillota bacterium
GACGACGGTGAAACCATGAAGCTTCTGGCGGCCAGCGGAGGACTTGCAGACCTGTGGGCAACCGCTATGTCCTGGTGGGGCGGCGTTCAGCGCTGGCACGACTTCATAGATCAGGGCATAATCAGATCCGTTCCGGATGAACTGATCAACAAATATTCCAACGTGAAAGAACTCGTTGAAAATTATCCCTACGCGCAAACGGTAAAAGAATTAAAAGGCGCATTGTATGGTATTCCCAGGCCTAACCAGAGAAGACCCGTTTATCAGACTGACTGGGTTGGTACATTCTACAGAAAAGACTGGGCACAGAACGTCGGTATTACAAAAGAGCCCACCACTTTTGATGAATTCTATGAAATGCTGAAAAGATTCGCTCACAATGACCCTGACCAGAACGGAGTTAACGATACATTCGGAATAACCGCTCCCGGACTTGGATTCTTTACCTGGGCTTATGCAATGTCCTGGGATTGCTTCTCCGGCTGGGTATGGGATGCTGATGCACAGCAATGGAAACTGGGCGATTTCGATGACAACTGGATCCCCTTCCTAGAATGGCTGCAGAAACTGCGCAAAGAAGGAATCCTTGATCCTGAGTTCTCCATGCTGAATTCCACTCAGGCAATACAGAGGTTCGGTGCAGGGCTTGCAGGAGCTCTTCCCAGAAACGCTGACGCCCACTGGGTAAATCAGACAATCAAGGTTGAGTGGGGCGGAGCAAATCCTGACAAGGATCCGTTTGAGAGCGTAGGAGTCATCCCGATACTCAAGTACGATGACATTACACCCAAGACCGCAGAGCATGCTCCTAACCAGTTTGTAGAATTCAATGCAAAGACAATGACCGATGAGAAACTTGACAGGTACCTCATGTTCCACGACTGGATGCTTACGGATGAAGCTACTTATCTCATGTACCTGGGTGTAGAAGGAACTCACTGGACCAGGGACGCCCAGGGCAGGATAGTTACCATGAACGATCCAGAGACAGGACAGCCTTACGATATCCAGACTATCTGTCCTGCAGCACAGCTCAGAGTTCTTTGTTCATGGGGATTTGACCTGAACGTTGACATGAATTGGCCCACACCTGCAATCGATACCAAGGCGAAAGAGCTGACAAACAAGCTGATCAGCGAATGGAACAAGTACAGCTATCCTGTTGAAAAGAGAACAAGTGTCATTACGGTAGAAGCTGCTCAGACCTATAGAGTTGATACAACAGAGTGGGCAAATATAGTTCTGTCTGACGAGCCGGTTGATCAGGCATTCAAGAGATGGGTAGAGAAACAGTACAGCCTGGGTGCACAGAACCTGATAGATGAGTTCAATGCAAAAGCCAAGGAAATGGGTATATTGGGTCAGTAACAATTGTACCAGTAAATGACGGATATGTACCTGACAGATGAAAAGTATGCATTGGATCAATAAAGAATATCCTGCATATTGCTGATTGCTACCTTAATGAAAGCGTGGTCCGCTTCGGTGGTCACCGTCCATAAACGTTGACCGCTGAAGCGGATAATTTATCTAAGCCTCAAATTAGGCGAATTTTACAAAAAGTATACATCAAATTTTATCAATATAAAAATACCTGAAACAGTTCAATTTTTTTATAAAGTAAATTATACTAAGGTTAAGCAGCATTCGGGAGGTGTAGGTTTATGAGAGTAAAAAGGATCTGTCCGGACGAATATCCCCAATTGTTAAAATTACTGGAGATTGTGAATATTGCACCCGAGGAATATTTTTTCAACATTTATTACAATGACCCCTATGACAATATTTCCTACTCCCTGGTTATTGAAGAAGATGGGGAAATGTTAAGCCATGTAAGGTTTTTCTACAGACCTCATCATGGCGCCATGCTGCCGCTTATTTCAGGTGCCCTGGCAAATGTCGGCACTCTTGAAAATCAAAGAGGAAAAGGATATTGCCGCAAACTCCTTGAAACTTCCATAGAGATAATGAAAAAAGAAGGATATGACTATTCTACGGTTTTGTCGGGAGTACCGGTTTACGCAAAATGCGGATGGGAGGAAGTGCCCGTTCCGTCTTATACGCTCCAGCTTGAACAGATTCAGCTGGATTTGCCGGAAGGTTACAGGGTAAGAAGATTTTGTCCTGATGCGGACACCGATGAAATGTATTACATTTATTTAAGCTTTAATCACTTGAGACCTCTGTGCGTTGACCGCTCAAGGCAATACTGGATAAAACACCTGAACTGGGCCCAGGAAAACAGGGATATGTTCCTGGTAGCGGAAAAGGACAACAGGATAAATGCCTACATGAGAGGCAGAGGGACGGGAGATAACGTTGAAATATTTGAAATGGCACACCGTGAAGGCTGTGAAGAAGCATATCTTCCCCTGATAAATGCAATGGTGAGATATATTGACAAGTACGGCTGGAAAAATGTACGTCTTAACCTGCCTTCCGATCATCCCTTTCTTAAGATTGCCGGAAAATATTTCAGAATTACAGGCGAGATGAAAAAAGGCCTGCTATTAAGGCTTGTCAACCTGAAGCAGATATTGACCAAGATGCAGTATAATTTCCAGGACAACTTAAACCGGATGGATTCGGTACCGGATGCCAGATACAAAATTTCCTGCAGTAATCAGCAGGCAGCCCTGGAGGTTAAAAACGGAATAGTAAAGGTTACCGACAATATTGAAAACTGCAGGGAAATCAATCTGAATCAGCAGCAGTTTTTCAGCTTAATATTCCGCTTCACAAAGTTTTCGGAGCTTGAAGCGGCAAAAGCCTTATCGGATAAGGATGTTGATCTGCTGGATATCATGTTTGACGGGAAAAAAGGCGTATATTGGGGACCGGACAGGGTTTAACCCATATATCCAGGCACATTTTCAAACACATTATCAAAGTGTATAAAATACACTGCAAAGGGGGCGGCCATGCTTAAGCTTGGAATCATTGGAGCAGGAATTGCTTGCAAGCTTCACGCCAGAGCCCTTCATAAAATTAATGATATAAAAGTGCAGGCCATTGCGGATATAGTTTTGGGAAAGGCAATGTTTTATGCTGTTCAGTTCGGGGCTAAGGCATATGACGATTACAGGAAGATGGTACTGAATGAGGATCTTGATGCAGTTATCATAAACCTTCCTCACAGGCTTCACAGGGAAGCCACTATATTTTGTGCACAGAGAGGCGTTCACATATTGGTGGAAAAGCCAATGGGCGTATCGGTGGAAGATTGCCAGGCAATGATTGAAGCTGCCAGAAAAAATAATGTAAAACTGATGGTCGGACACGTAGAACGCTTCTCTTTACCATATATTAAGCTGAAGCAGATGGTGCAGTCCGGGGAACTTGGGGAACTGGTATCCATTGTCGATACCAGGACCATGTATTATTTCAGACCGGAAAGGCCAAGGTGGTTTCTGGACGAAGAGATGTCCGGAGGAGGAATGTTTATAAATCTCGGAGTACACAGCATTGACAGGATAATGTGGATTACTGATTCAAAAGTGAAAAAAGTTGTAA
Organism: Bacillota bacterium; assembly: GCA_023622945.1. Taxonomy (GTDB): domain Bacteria; phylum Bacillota; class Clostridia; order Acetivibrionales; family JAMNYG01; genus JAMNYG01. Next base: position 3,514 of record JAMNYG010000015.1, read on the forward strand.
GCAGAATAGGATTTCATGAGCCGGGTTTCAATGTTGAAGGTAATGTTCAGGCTTTTCTTGAGCTGGAAAACGGAGTCACTGCAGTCATAACTTGCGTCGGTTACAAGGTGCCAATTCTTAATGAAACAATATGCTATTTTACCAAAGGTGTTGCCAGGTACAGCGGGGAAGGTTTTTTTGTGAGCAAAGGAGGCCAGCCTTATATACAGGTTGATATTCCCCGCGACAGATATGACGAGTTCCAGGTGCAGATCAATGAATTTGCCAATTCCATAATTACAGGCGCACCCGTTCCCATTCCCGGAGAATACGGCATGGAAATTATACGGGTGGTTGAAAGCGTTTACTCTCCCAACAAGCGTCTCGGTTCATCAGGAGATTAAGCCAGCCTGATTTTTAATAAAATATAAGGAGGTTTTTCCATGATACTTTCAGCCAATACCTGGTGCTTTAAGGAAATGGACAGGGAGACTGTCTTCAAAACCATGGCCCGACTGGGACTTAAGGGCGTTGAAATCATAACCCATGGTCCCTGCTATCACGCTGATACTTTGGATACGGCAGAAATGAGGGAGAGGACCCTTGAACTTCTTAACCGGCTGGGACTTGAAATAGTAGCACTGTCACCCCATACCGAGTTCCTGATATTTGACAGGGAGGCTCGTCGTCAGGCAGTTGAACACTGCATGGCACAAATCGATCTTACAGAGCTTTACGGAGCAAAAATCGCGCGTATTTTTTCCGGAGGCAGGATTCCAGAGGGCAAAACCAGGAGAGAATGCATAGACGCAGTGGTGGAAGCTCTCAAGCCATGTACCGAATATGCCGAAAAGAGAGGTATAAAGCTTGCTGTAGAAAGCCATGGAAAGTTTGGGAATGACCTTGAGGCAATGGTGACCATTCTGGATGAAATAAACTCACCTATGCTCGGTGTCACGCTGGACACGGCCAATTTCAGATCCAACGGGGTGGATCCTGTAGAAGCGATAGAGGTATTGAAGGACAGGATATTCCATACCCATCTTAAAGACATATTGTTTACCGAAAGCGGAAGACAGGGTGCAGCAGTAGGTGAAGGCAGTCTTGATTTCAGGGCTATTTTGAAGAAACTGAAGGAAATAGGCTATAAGGGCAAATACTGTATAGAGTATGAAGGAAAGGAACCTCCTGAAACAGGACTTTCAAAGAGCATAGCATATCTTAACCGGCTGGGAGACGAGCTGGGACTTTAGCAGTGGAGCATAGTATCAATACGCGGCAGGGAAACAAAAGGTGAGTTGTTGCCTGAGGGAGGATAAATATGAGCTTTGGGGATTTTTTAAGCGGATATTATGATGTGGGAGTACAGCTTCCGGAATATTTAAAGAAAAAAGCTCAAAGTTACTTTGAGAAGGAAGCCCTGGAAAAGGAAAGCATAAAGACCAGGGAGGATTTCGAGAAAAGAAGGGACAGGATAAGGAAGTTCTATATAGAGTCCATAGGAGGGCTCGATTTTGAAAGAACTCCTCTGAACAGCGTCTGTACCGGCATAGTGGAAAGGGAAGGATATTCCATAAAGAAGATCATTTTTCAAAGCCTTCCCGGAATATATGTCACTTCCAACCTTTATATGCCGGACAACATCAAGGGTAAAGCTCCAGCCATATTGTTTGCTTCGGGACACGCTGAAAACGCCAAGGCATATCCCAAATATCAGAAGGTATGCATCGACCTTGTCAAAAACGGTTTTATAGTTCTGTCGGTGGATCCCATTTGCCAGGGAGAGAGGATGCAGCACTATGACATCCGGGCTGGAAGAAATCTTGTGCGCTGGCATGCGGACCATACCTATCTTGGCTTGCAGTGTGAACTTGTGGGCAGCAGCATAGTAAGATATTTCCTGTGGGACCTCATCAGGGCTGTAGACTACCTGTGCTCGCTTCCGGAGGTGGATCCGGACAGAATAGGCATGACAGGAAATTCAGGCGGTGCAATGCAAACCACCTTCATGATGATGGGAGATGACAGGATAAAGGCGGCCATGCCCTGCACGTACATTACCTCCAGGGAAGGGTACATGAGGACAGGACAGCCCCAGGATGGTGAGCAGATTACATTCGGAGCCATTTCCCGGGGAATAAACTTTGACGATTATATAACCTGTTTTGCCCCAAAGCCTGTTATGATAGGTGCTGTCGAATCGGATTTCTTCGTCATTGAAGGCGTGCTGCAGACTTATGAAAGAGCCAGAAAGATCTACAGGCTCCTCGGATGCGAGGATAATGTGAGGCTTGGTCTTGTAAAGGGGACCCATGAATATAACGATGAACTGAGGCAGATTGCTGTTAACTGGTTTACTGAAATCTTTAAAGGTGAAAAAGGAAACTTTGTTACCGACCCCGGCATGAAAGTTGAGGATGTCAGAACCCTTCAGTGCACCGAGTCAGGCCAGGTCATGGCAGAGTTCGGCGACGCAAGGACCGTGTTTGAGCTTAACGCCGAATACTATCAAAAGAACAGATATACCTATACTTCGGATTTAACCGAAATAAAGCGAAGGCTTAAGAAGATCCTGAATATGCCGGAGAGCCGGGACAGGATATACCCGAGGGTCATATCCACCAGAAGGATAAACAATGAAGCAAACATAATGGATGATCTTAACCACAGGAATATATTCTTCTTCTCCGAAAAAGACATAATGGTGGCAGGAATATACGTGGAAGTGGTGGGCAGAGAGAGCGACAGGTGCACAATTCTTGTGCTTGAAGAAGGGGCAAACGACATCTATAAGGAAAACGACCTTGTGAATGTCCTGCTTAAAAAAGGCGACGTGTTTGCATTCGATCCAAGGGGAATGGGAGTCGTAAAAAGCAGACCCGTTAACGGCAGGCCTTTTTATGAAGTGTTCGGCACGGAGTATAAACTAAACTGTGATGCCATGATGATGGAGCAGTCATTGATGGGATACAGGGTGTATGATATCCTTAGGGCCTGCGATTTCATAAGACAGGAATACCCCAATAAGAAAATATCCCTGGCAGGGAAGGGAATAGGAGCTTTGTACGCTCTCTTTGCAACGGTGCTGGATGATGACGTGGACGGTGCTCACCTTATCAACATGATTTCTTCATTTGAGGATATAGCGCTGAAAAGATACTACCGTTATGATCCAAGATACAGTATTTACGGAGTACTGAAGGAACTGGATATTCCCATGCTTCTGGAGGCTTTGAAGGAGAAGGATATATTCTGTTTCAATGAGCCAGACACCGGAAACATAATCAGATGGTGATTGAGGTGGAATATATGAGTAATGACGAGTTTAAGAGGGTTTATGATTATATCTGCTCTCTGCCGGTTTTTTCCGACCATGAACACCACAGGAACGATGAATTCTTCCTGGAAGGGATGACCCTTGACAAAGCTTTAAACAATTCCTACACCGGATGGCTGGGCTTCCCCCTGGACGGCACGTGGGAAGCCCGGGAAAGATTTCTTGACAATGCGAGGTTCAATTCATATTTTACATGGTTTGAGAAGGGTTTGCAGCAGGTGCACGGAATTGATGATCCAATCACACTGGAAACATGGGAGAGCATTTCAAAGAGGCTGCAGAAAGCTTATGCCGATGATCCTGACTTCCACTGGAAGGTTCTTAAGGAAAACGGTTATGACAGGCTTGTTCAGGACTCGTACTGGAATCCGGGAGACGATAACGGGCATGATGAGATATTCGTCCCTACATTCCGTATAGACATGTTTATGTATGGATACCATCAGGATTCCATAGGGCCTAACGACATACGGCCCTGGGAGAGGTGCGGATTTATCGGGGGCAGCCTTGATGATTATGTGGAAGCCATACGTGAAACCATCAGGAAGAGATATGAAAAAGGGAAAGTTGTGGCATTCAAATGTGCGGAAGCATATAACAGGACCGTTTACATGCTGCCTGACGACCGTGAAGAGGCAGCCAGGGCCTTTGGAACTCACCCGGATAATATAACCGAGGAACAGAAGCTGCTGTTCGGAAATTACATATTCAACCGCTGCTGCGAGCTGGCTGCAGAGCTGGACGTACCTTTTCAGGTGCACACAGGGCTTGCGCGACTGTCAGGATCCAATCCCATGCTCCTGGAACCGGTGATCGCAAGGCATCAGAATACAAGGTTCGTGCTTTTCCACTCCGGTTATCCATGGATCGGAGAAGTTGGCGCCCTTGCTCATAATTACAAAAATGTGCTGCCAAGTATTACCTGGACTGCAACAATATGCACTTCAGCAGCCATCAGAGCCCTGGAGGAATATATTGACGTTGCGCCCTCCATTAATTCCATAACCTGGGGAAGCGATTGCTGGGTGCCCGAGGACAGCGTAGGTGCACAACTTGCCTGGAGATTTATTTGTGCAAAGGTAATAAGCCAATTGATGGCTGACGGAAGGATAAGGGCAAGAGATGCGGAAATACTGGCACGCAAGCTGATGTATGAAAATGGTCGAAGGATATATGGAGGATTTTCGGGCAAGTTGTAGAATACTATGTTATGCAGATGTTTCGCAAAGCTTGGGGGGATTTCATGTATCGACTTCTGATAGTCGAAGATGAAGAAATAATAAGGAAAGCCCTTCCCATTATTTTTGACTGGGAATCCATAGGCATAAAAGTCGCAGGGACTGCCGCCAACGGGGTTGAAGCGCTGAAATTTTTAGAGCGGGAAAGTGTGGACATAGTCCTTACCGACATACGGATGCCTGTGATGAACGGTCTTGAGCTTGCCTGTGAAATCAAAAGCAAATATCCCCGCATGAAGACCATTTTATTGAGTGCGTATGATGAATTTGAGTATGCAAGAAAAGGTATAGAATACGGTGTCTACGGGTACCTTTTAAAATCCAGCGATGAAGACGAGATAAAGAAATATTTTATCAAACTTAAAGAAAACCTGGATAAGGAATTAATGCTTGATTCGGTAGGTTATGCGGCTTCTGACGGAAGCAACTTCTGGATGAAGAGGGAAGAGTTTATCAAGTCAATATTAAAAGGAGATGTCTCTAAAAACAAAGATGAAATTATAAGAGAAGGCAGAAAATACAAAATGAGACTTGCTGCATCAGGTTACAATGTCATACTGGTGCAGATAGATGAACTTGAAATATTGGCTGACGTGGTGGGCGAGCAGGGAATAAGGCATATAAGAAAAATGCTTGCCGAACAGCTCCTGGATAATGTAGAATGGCAGAATTACGGTTTCGTTTCAAACCTTGATGATATCATGTGTATTATATGGACCTCCAGCGTTTCTGATTTCAGAGGGTGCCTGGACAAGCTGTTTTCTGATATCGGAGATGAATTGTCCCTTTATGATATTGAAAGAAAGATCGACATGACATGGTCGGTTGGTTCACAGCAACATGACATTCTTTCACTGCCAGAATCATATGCTGATGCAAAAAGAGCCCTTCAGTACAAGATTTATCTTGGCGGAGGCAGGATTATATATTCTCAGGACTTTTCCCGCGATAAGTGCAACGAACTTACCCTGGAAAAGATAGATGAGTTTGCCGGACAGGTTATATTTTTGCTGGATAATCATCAAATCCAAAGAGTGCTTGGTCTGCTGGATGAAATAGAAGAGTATCTGGTTTCCAACAAGGTCAGAAACAAAGAGAAGATCAATGTGCTTTTAATGAAGATAATGGTTGCTTTAAGCGATATGGCCGGGAAAGTAAACCTTTATTCCAGGCATCTTGTGGAAAAAGCCGGATACTTAATGAGGACCATAAGCAGGTATGAGACAATTTACGCCGCTTTTGAACAGCTCAAGGTGTTTGCCGCTGAGCTGGCAGAGGCAGCAGGGGAAAAATACCCCAGCCATGCAATGAGAATAGTGGACAAGGCTATGGATTATATACTGAACAACTATAAAGAAAACATTACCCTGGAAGACGTGGCAAAATATGTGAATGTACATCCGGTTCATCTTTCAAGGCTGTTTAAGCAGGAACTTGACAAAAATTTCAAGCACATTATCACAGAAATCAGGGTGGCCAAGGCAAAAGAACTCTTAAAGAATCCCAGCCTCAAGGTGTATGAAATTGCCCAGGCTGTAGGCTATAGAAAGCCCAGATATTTCAGTGATCTTTTTAAAGAGTTCACAGGAATAACACCTCTCGAATACAGGGGAAAACAGTAGTTAAAGATTTGTTTTCCCGGTGGTCAGCCAAATATAAGGAGTGAAAGGCAGAACATGATCAGACCTTTGCTGCCTGTGAGATCTCTGCGTTCCATGAGATCTCTTCGTTTTAAAATCACAGCTGTTTCGGTTGTACTTGTTATTTTTTCACTTGTCATTGCGGTAGCTGTCTTCTATATAGCCAGCTACAGGATTATATTAAGAAAAGCAAATCAAGTTAACCAAATATTGACCGATGCAGCCGCTCAAACCATAGGCACTTATTTGGATAAAATTGCAGACGTGGCAATAGCATCAGTAAATAACGGCAGCATTGAAGGCATAATTGAGCCGGGACATGGAACCACTTACCCTGATGCTGAACGTAAAGACAGGTATAATTATTATCTCAGGCAGATAATAAAATACCATGATGAAATTGATGCAATTGTATTTGTAAATGAACATGACGTAGTGCTTGCATCAAATGTAAGGGGAGATTTTTACCGGACTTTTTATGAACCTTCCTTTTTTTCTGGTCTTAAAAATACGCTTGCATCCGATGCCCGCGGACCTTTTTTCCTGGGCAAATATGCTGAAGGACAGGATGAAAGAACCGTCGTATATTATCCGATATACGGCACCGACCGGAAAGAAGTCAGGGCATGCATAATAATAGTGCCCGGTGAAGCATTTTTCAGAAATATAAATTTTCCGGGTGGTTGCATATATCTTGTGGATAAGGCAGGAACATCCGTCCCTGTAACGCAAACACCGGATGCCCAGTCCTTTCCGGAAGGCAACCTGAGATATGAAAGCAATCCCGGTTTTGATGGATGGAAAATCATCGGGGTGTCAAATTCCCATGAAATTCATTCAAAGCTTGGTAAAAACATTCCGGTTTGCATAGGTATAGGGATTCCGTGCATTCTTTTTGCCGTTCTTGTCGTTCTTTACGTCAGCAGGAGGCTTGTTGAGCCAATACAGGAGATGAACCGTCAAGTAAGGAAACTTACAGCCGTTTGGCCCGACAATATATCAATCAGGACGAAAAACAGGAAAATGAGATTCAGAACAACCTTGCTGACGGTTTATTCCCTTTTTGTGACTGTGCCGGTCATATCCGTTGCTTTAAGTTTTTACATTAATACAAAACAAATCATTGAAAACGAGGTAGACTTGCTTTCCCAGTACAGTACGGATTTGTTGTTAAGCCAGGTTAATTTTATTTTTGATGACTATTTTGAGTCAATGGTTGAGCTTTCAGAAAATGAAAGGATTCAGGAGTTGCTGAAATACCATAACCTGGCTGAAACAGACCGGCAAAAAGCGGGAGAATCTGGTGAAATCATGCTGAAACAGCAGGTGAGTGAGACCGTTTTGTCAAAGCAGGCAAAAGACCCCAGTTTGTTGAATGTTGCTTTATATGATAAAGACTTTGATATTATTTATTCATCGGTATACGGCGGATACCTGATGGACGCCGGCCATACAAAAGACCACCTGCAGCATTTGAAGGGCAATAAGGACCGTTACCTGTGGAGCCATATGGATCAAGCCTATGGCGGAGAAACAGTGTTCAGGACAGGAATGCCCATAAGAACCGGAACTCTCAGCGATTATTCGGAAAGGGGCGGAGAAATCGAAGGTTACCTGGTTCTAGACTGGAATGACCAGGGGATCAGCAGTGTCTTTGACAATTTTTCATGTAGTTCTGACATCGGAGTATATTTGTATGACCAAAACGGAGAAATGATCATAAAATCTTCCCATGACCGTACAGAGGGCGATATTGCCTTATCTGAAGAAGAGAAGTTAAAAATTGCTTCCGGCCAAAGCCTGCAATATGGAAACAGAAGTAAAGAAGGATATACAGCCACAGGCAGAAAGATTCATGCCAATGACTGGATGCTTGTTGCATTTGTTCCCCTGAAGGAATACCATGAAGGGCGAGTTGGCCTGCTGCTTCACAGCCTGATATTAATTGGGGGGCTTGTTGCTTTCAGCATGGTATTCTCTTATAGATTCTCCGTTAAGCTCGGGAAAAATATTAAGGCCCTGCTGGAAGTTGTGAGAAAGGTCAGGAAAGGGGATCTGGATGTAAGGTTTAAAGGAAATACAGGCGATGAGATAGAAGAGTTGGGAAACAGTTTCAACGTGATGCTGGATCGACTGAAAGAAATGATCTATCAAAAGATTATGTCTGAAATGAAGGCAAAAGATGCCGAGATCAGGGCCAAGGAATTTCAGTTGAATTTGCTGCAGCTTCAAATAAATCCCCATTTTCTCTACAACACCCTGAAAACGGTGCAATACATGGTACTTTGCAATGATCCCAGGGCAGAGAAAATGATTAAACTCCTTATCAATCTGTTCAGGACAAGTATAGGAAGCGGTGAGAAACTTGTCCATGTGGAAGAAGAGATCAAGCACGTACAAACATATATAGAAATTCAGCAGATCAGGTTTTCCAACAAGTTCAGGATTACATACGATATTCCCGATGAAATAATGAATTTGCTTATTTTAAAGCTTACCTTGCAGCCAATTGTTGAAAATGCAGTGTTCCATGGCCTTGAGCTGATGGAGGAAGGCGGGGAGATCCATATTGATGCGGCAATTTGCCGGGATAAACTCAGAATAAGAATATTTGACAACGGAAGAGGAATCAGGCAGGAGGAGCTTTCCGAGATCAGGGAGCAGCTCCAGGGGAAGGCAAGGAGCAGAAGCATAGGGCTGAAAAATGTTCATGAGAGAATACAGCTTTATTTTGGAAAAGAATACGGCGTTGAGATTGAAAGCACAGAAGGGAAAGGCACAACCGTTTCTCTTTGGTTTCCCGTCAACAGGGATGATGAGGATGTTGAGTAAATCCGTGAATGTGTTGGGAGGAATAGAACATTAAAACGCAGAAAAACCATAAGCGCATTTGGGAACTGGATTTTATAAGAGGCATAGCACTTTTCCTCATGATTTATTTTCATGTAATATACGACTTAAAAGAAATCTACGGTTTTGACATTGCTTATGACAGGGGCATAAATTTTCTTACAGGACGGATTTCTGCCGTCACTTTCATGTTTGTGGCAGGAATAAGCTGTACATTGAGCAGGAACAACGTCCGCAGGGGATTAAGAATCCTGGCGCTGGCCATGCTTATTACTGTTGTGACCTGCCTGTATGGTCCGGACTTTGCCATAATATTTGGAATTTTGCATTTCATGGGAACGGCCATGATCATGTATCCCCTGTTCAAACGGCTCAATGTCTGGATGGTTGCTGCATTGGCCACAGGACTGATCCTGATCTCAAACGTTACTGGAAAAATAGTGGCAAACAATGACTGGCTGTTTATACTGGGGATTACCAGCCCTGAATTTTCCTCAGCCGATTACTATCCTCTCATCCCGTGGCTGGGCGTGTTTTTGTACGGGACGGTTTTCGGAAGGGTTGTTTATGGAAATAAAAAGAGCATATTCAGCTTCTCACTGCCGGATAACATAATATCCATGGCTGGAAGGCACACTCTTTTCATATACATGATACATCAGCCTGTCGCAATAGCCGTTCTTGAAATAGTAACCAGGATTTTACGTTAATTATTCCCGCCTTCGGGACGTGACAAGAGGACGGGGGTTGTGTCACTTGGTGACACAACCCCCGTCCCCTTGTCACAACCGTCCCCCTGTCACGTTTTTTTTCAATACTTCAACATGTCCCCCGGTTACCATAATCAACTCATGCTGCATATTATGTAGCATACGAGTTGAGACACAGGGGGAATATTATGTTGGAGCTTAAAATTGGAGATATTGTAGCAAGAAAATCTTACGGGGGAGATATACCGTTTGTAGTGTGCGACATAGTGCAGAGAGGCGGGAAGACGGTATACGTGCTCAAAGGCATGCTGTACAGAATTGTAGCGGATTCATATATCGATGACCTGATTAAACCTGACCCGAAAAACACAAGATCCAGGATACAAAATGATATCTTAAACGCAAAACGCCAGGCCACAAGGAATATGACCCGAAGCAGGTTACCGCTTTTGATGAGATTGAGATCAAGACCCGGAAAAGTGCTTCACATCGACGGAGACAGGGATTTTCTTGAAAGGTGCCTGGAGTTTTATCGTGAGAATAATGTAAAGGCTGTAGGAATGGCCGTAGATGAAAAGGACCAGCCTGCAGCGATAAGACAGCTTCTTGAAAGGAATAAGCCCAGCGTATTGGTGATAACCGGCCATGACAGCATTAAGAAAAACTCCGATAAGTATTCACTGAGCAGCTATAAGAATTCCAGGTACTTCATTGAGTCTGTCAGAGAAGCAAGGAAATACGAACCGAGCCATGACAAGCTTTGCATATTTGCAGGTGCATGTCAGTCATATTATGAGGGGATTATGAATGCCGGCGCCAACTTTGCAAGTTCGCCGGGCAGAATACTGATAAATGCCCTTGACCCGTCAATAGTATCTGAGAAGGTAGCTACAACCGAAAGAAAAAGATTTGTGACACCTGAAGAGGTAGCCAAGTTAACCATCTCGGGTAAAGAAGGCATATGGGGAGTAGATACCAGGGGACAATTGACGATTTTATAGCAACTGGCAATAAGGATGCGGCTAAAAACAGGGCCGACAGAAATTTTCTGTCGGCCTTTACATTTTGTTATGAACGATCTTGCCGTCAACCACTGTAAGAACTGATGTTATTTCAGGTATTTCGTCCGGCGGACAGTTGAAGTAATCATGGGACAGCACTGCAAAATCGGCTGCTTTTCCTGCTTCAAGGGTGCCTTTATACGTCTCGTCAAAGGTGGCATAGGCTGCGTTAACGGTATACATTCTTAAGGCATCTTCCCTTGAAATGGTCTGATCACCGCCTATCACTTCGCCTTTTTCGGTTTTCCTGGTGACCATGTTATAAAGGGCGATAAACGGGTTGTATGGATTTTGGGATTTTATCGGGTCATATTTTATCATATGGTCACTGCCGGCGGCCGCCATGATTCCCTGTCCAACAAAACAGCGGTAGGGCAGGAAGGATCGGATGACATCCTCATCAAGGACTTTTGACAGTATATGGCCGTCCCTGTAATGCCATGCCGGCTGGAATAACAGCGTAAGGTTCAGAGCCCTTATCCTCTCCAGTGTTTTTCTGTCCGTAAAGTCGCCGTGAATGATGGAGAAACGCCTGTCGGTAATGTCATGATGCCTTGCGTAAGTTTCATATGCATCAAGCAGTACGTCGGTTGCAGCGTCCCCTATGGAATGTGCCGTCATCTGGAGTCCAAGTTCGTAAGCAGTGGCGATTATTTCCACCAGCTGTTCGGAGTTATAATTTACGATACCCCTGAAATCTTCAATATCTATGCCGAACACTCCGATTTGGTCCCTGTACGGGCGCCTCATGTAAGCTGTTCCCGTAAGTATTCCACCGTCCAGAAGGACTTTCAGGAAACGCAGCTTTGCCCAGTGTGAAGGTGTTTTGACAGCTTTCCGAAGTTCTTCGGCATATTCGGAGGCATTCATACCGGATGATACCAGGGCCGTATATACTATCCTGAGATTAAGGCTTCCCTGGTTATACAGCTCATTTACCGCTTCGATATCCTCCTTTTCGGTAATACCGTCTATAACCGATGTTATTCCCAGCCTGTGGTATCTCTCCTGGAAATTGATTATTCCTTTTTTAAGGTCTTCAAAAGAATGGCTGCCTGGTTTCATGTGCTTTTTTACCAGGTTTCCGCACAGGAACAGAAGACCGTTGGGCTTTCCGGTGGCCTTATCTTTCATAATCTTTCCTGCAGGAGGTTGGGGTGTATTCTCGTCTATTCCGGCCATCCGCAATGCATAGCTGTTGGCCTGGCCTGCATAGGCGCCGTCAACATAAACCGGATGGTTGGGAGCGGCATTGTCCAGTTCTTCCAGTGTGGGGAACCTGTACTCCTTAAGCCTTGTAGGATATGTATTGGGGAAATATATCCATTCCCCGGGAGGGAGTGTTTGTGCCTTGAGGCGTGTGTACTCCAGCAGTTCCTCTACCGAAGAGGGGATGAAAACCTCCTGTTTCAATTCACTTAAGCCGACACGAAATACATGGGTGTGAGTATCTGTGAGTCCTGGAATGACAGTGTGCTTTTTCAGGTCGTAAAGCCTGGTTTCAGTCTTTTTCAAAGCCAGTATCTCTTCGTCCGTGCCAATTGCAGTAATTTTTCCGTCTGAAACAGCCATGGCTTCACAAATTCGGTTGCCCGGGCTCATCGTATGAATAATTCCATTGTAAAAAATCTTGTCGGGACATTTCGGTTCCATGGTTTAACCTCCCTTACAGATCCAGAGATATATCGGAAACTTTACATCCCTGGGAAATGCAGCAAAATACCAACATTTCCGAGAAATGCCTTAAATCCGAACATTTCTGAAAAATGTCTATAAAATCCGGACATCTCAGTCGTCTATTTCATTATATAGTATTTTCCATTTATATTAAAGGCTTGAGAAGGGTTTGGCTTATGTTAACAAATCCGGTGAGGGACGCATATTATGAACTGAGCAGCAACGTCCGACGGATCTCTTTTAGGGGAATTAATTACGGAACATACTGTCCCTACTATATTAAAGGGGTGTGATTGCATTGATTATCCATGTAGTAAGGCCGGGAGAAAGTGTTTACAGCATTTCCAGGCTCTATGATGTCAGCCCTTCAAGCATAATAGAGGACAATGAGCTTGCACAGCCCGATCGGCTAGTGATAGGGCAAACCCTCGTCATCATGGAAGGAACCCGGAGACATGCTGTCGTAAGGGGAGAGTCTATTTTTTCAATTGCCAGGCAGTACGGAGTCAGCATGGGAGCACTGGTAGAGGCAAACCCGGGATTATCCCTGACCGAACCCATTTATCCGGGCCAGATACTGGTCATACCTCCCAGGACCAGGAAGCTGGGAACTATTGAAGTAAACGGTTATGCCTTTACCAACATCAACATGGAGGTATTAAGAAAAACCCTGCCCCATTTGACTTATTTAAGCATTTTCAGCTATGAGGTAAGGGAAGACGGGTCTCTTTCCACAGTGAACGATCAGCCGCTGATAAATGCTGCAAGGCAGGCGAACGTAGCTCCTCTTATGGTCATCACAAATCTTACCGAGGGAGGATTCAGCAGCGACCTTGCCCGGACCATACTTACCAATACCCAGGTGCAGGACAGGTTGCTGGAGAACGTGACCCGGACACTGAGAAGCAAGAATTACTTCGGCCTGGACATCGATTTTGAGTACATCTATCCTGAGAACAGGGAAGACTACAATAATTTCTTAAGGAGAGTATCAGAAACACTGAGGCCGTTAGGCTATACCATTACTACAGCCCTGGCTCCCAAAATATCTTCTGACCAGGAAGGACTGCTTTACGAAGCCCATGACTATGCCGTACACGGACAGCTGGCCGACCACATAATCATTATGACATATGAATGGGGATATACTTACGGTCCTCCCATGGCGGTGGCCCCTCTTAACGAAGTAAGAAGGGTTTTAAACTATGCAGTGACTGTAATCCCCAGGGAAAAGATACTGATGGGTATACCAAACTATGGATATGACTGGACACTGCCCTATGCAGAAGGTACGGCAGCCCGTACGGTTTCAAACACCGGTGCCGTAGACCTTGCCGCCCGGGTAGGTGCGGTCATACAGTATGATACAACGGCTCAGGCTCCGTTCTTCTACTATTACGACAGCAACGGAAGAAGGCATGTGGTGTGGTTTGAAGACGCAAGGAGCATTGAGGCCAAGCTAAGGCTTGCTAATCAGTTCAGACTGGGAGGGGTAAGCTACTGGACCATAAACAGGTATTTCCCTCAAAACTGGCTTGTGCTGAGAGGATTATTTGATGTAAGAAAAGTAATTTAAACACACTGTTCCAATCAGACCCGGAAGACTAATTAATACGGTTTTATACTCATCACACATTAAGCAGAAGAAGTATGATTGAAGTGAGACTGAGGCACATGCTCACCAGGTACAGAAAAACCACCACCTGACGCTGATTAAGGCCGGAGGACAGTAGCCTGTAATGTACCTGGCTGGCATCAGCCTTGTAGAAGGGCTTGCCTTCCCGGATCCTTTTGAATATTACAAACAGGTTGTCCAGTATCGGAACACCCAGGGCGAGTATCGGAATGAAAAGCGAAAGCACCGTTGCCTGCTTGAAGGCCCCGTCAAGGGCAATGATTGACAGTATGAATCCAAGAAACGTGGCGCCGGCGTCTCCCATAAGTATCTCGGCGGGGTACTTATTATATCTCAAATAGCTTACCGACACTCCTGCAAGCGTGATGGCCATCAGCGCTGACTCGGATTGTCCTTTTGCCATGGCTACCACAAACAGGGTTACTGCAGATATGGAAACCAGGCCTCCTGCAAGCCCGTCCAACCCGTCGGTAAAATTAATAACGGTGGTAACACCCACTATCCATGTGATGGTGGCCAAAAACTGCAGCCAGGCAGGCAGGATTACCATTCCGTCGTTAAAGGGGTTTGAAAAGCCGGTAAACACTATCCCGGACTTATATATTATTACTGCAGCGGCAATTTGAACCGCCAACCTGGGCAATATGGGGAATTCCTTGTCATGGGTCTTGTACCAGTCGTCAACCGTTCCTATGGCAAGTATCAAAAAAGAACCGACCAGTATTGCAATGGACTGTAAATCCCTGCAGCCGAGAAAAACCAGGAAAACCACCACAAAACCTATATAAATGCCTATGCCTGCCGCATACGGCATGGGCTTTTTATGGACCTTTCTTTCCTCATCTTCCTTGGGTTTTTCCACAAAACCTATACGAAGAGCAAATCTTTTTAGTATGGGAGTTAAAACATATACGATTATGAAGGCAGTGATAAAAGCGAGGAAATACCTGATACCAATCCCTCCCGTATCTTTTGTATCTGTCAGTTTCTTTAAAAGGCAAACAGCAATTTGCCTATTACGTTATGCATGGGTATGCAGCCTATGTCCCTGCTGTCCGTACTGTGATTGCGGTTGTCACCCATTACAAATATGTGTCCTTCTGGAACTTCAATTACCATATCAAAAGGGTATATTGCCGGTTCCTTCAAATATTCCTCCCTGAGAAGCTCTCCGTTTCTGTAAAGCTTTCCGGATCTGAATTCAATTATATCGCCGGATTTCCCGATGACCCTCTTTATCCAATAGGTGTGATTTTGGCAATTAAGCAGCTTTCCGGTTACAATGTTTGAAGTAAAGGAGTCAACGATGTCATCCCTGATTGTATGCCTGTGCCAGACCCTGCTGTCAATTATGACTATATCATTATAGTCAGGTTCTATCTTAAATGTGTGAGGAAGCTTGGAAATTATGCCGATATCGCCGTCATGAAGCGTGGGCTCCATGGATATTCCCACTACCTTGTGAGGTTGAATAAAAAATATATTGATCAGCAAGGCGGCTGCCAAGGCCGACAATATTGTCATAAGCCAGCTGAGCAGTTCTTTAATGGCCTTCATACATTAACTCCCCGTGTCATGGTTCTTATCCGTATATTCTCTGTTCCAGCACAGTTTGCAGCCTTCGTAGCCAAAGGCACAATATTCGTTTTCAGGCGCAAATTCATCCAGCCCCAGTTCGAAGGGACACATGTTTCTTATGATGTCAGTTTTGGTATAACCGATTTTTATCAGTTGATGCCCTGAAGCAACCGCTTTGTCGATGAGTTTCATACAACCGCCTCTTTATGGATATATATGGCAATACATATTATGAGTCAAATATATTATCGGTTACTTAGGAGCATATATTACATTATATTGGAAAAATTAACAGATTATTTACCTTTTCCGCTTATGTTTTCTATGTAAATCCGTACAATTCTTGTCCGGTCCCAGTATTTGTTTACGTAATAGTCGAAACTTCCTCCCTTTACCCTTGTATTGTCGGAATATTTCCCGGCGAGGCTGTAAAGTGCCTGTTTTTTCTCTTCACCTTCCACTTCGCAGGCTTTTCCGAATACAATTACGCTTTTGTAATCTGTGGTTAACTCTTCAGGATCCACCTTAGCTTCACCTACGACGCAGAAGGAGACTTTAGGGTTGAAGCGAATATTGTCCAGCTTATGGCCTTCCACGGCACAATGAAAGTAAATATGATTATCCCGGTATACGTAATTTAACGGAACGGCGTATGGATATCCGTCTTCCCCGACGGTTGCCAGTATCCCGTATTCTCCTTCCTTAAGAATTTTTACCGATTCCTCCAAGGGCATAAGCTTGTCTTTTCTTCTCATCTGCCTGAACATACAATAGCTCCCTTCAACGCATATACAAACACAACCGTTAAATATATATATAAATAAAGCAATAAATACATATATAAACAAAGCAATAAATACGTATGAAAAATGCAAAACATTCAGCTTTTTTCATATGAAATTCTATCATAGAACCTGGCTTGATAAAAGTTATTTAACAAAAATTTAACAGTTGGTCGCGGGAAGCTTCTTAACGCCTTTACAAAGTTATCAAAAGTGATGTACTATTTTGCTAATATGTAGTAGAATGATAACAGTTGACATTATGCGACAAATGTATAGTGGGAAAAGTATGTAAAGAGAAAAACATATGATACGAACAAGTAATGCGGGAAATATATAAAAAAGAATCGTGTTATGCAGCGGAAAAATGAATGGTGCAGAAAAGAATAAATAATGCAGCAGATATATAAATAGAAAATAAAGGGCAACCGGATTTTACATATTAAATTAATCTAGTGTACGTGGGG
>JAMNYG010000180.1 GCA_023622945.1 Bacillota bacterium
CAGCTGCTTCTCAGGGGTGGGAAGAAAAGCCTGTGCCCAGGGTCCTCGCACCAAAATGAACCCATTCTCTTAGGGCCGGTCTTTTCGCAGTCCCGTCATCGACTTTACGTATATGGAGTTAATGCTTACAAATTTTAATGTTCATAAATTTTAGGGTTACTTTTTTTACATTTACCGCTCTGAAGATTCTATTCACAATTCACTTCCAAGGAATCCAAGCACTATTCATGAACTATAAAGAATTTATGTACAATTCATGCTACAAAGTAAACTTTATTTCATCTTAATATAATATATCATGCGCTCTCATGTCAAGGCTTGCGGATTATTCCGTGAAGTTTCGGGCTTCTACTTTTTTTATGAAAAATAATATATAATTATGAGCGGACAGCCACAGGTTTGATTTTGAAAACAAAGAAAAAAAGCTTGTACTGGGAGGCGTAGTCTTCGAAGATGCTCCCCCTCTCGAAGGCAACAGCGATGCCGATGTCATTCTTCATTCAATAACCAACGCCATTTCAGGAGTAACATGCGTCAACATCCTCGGGGAGATCAGCGATGACCTTTGCCTGAGGCAGGGAATCAAGGACAGCAGCGTTTACCTTAAGGAAGCATTGAAATATCTGAATGACAGCAGGATAGTTCACGTATCCATATCCATAGAATGCCTGATTCCAAAGATAACACCCAAAATACCGGCCATCAGGAGCAATATTGCAAAACTTCTGAACATCCCGGAAAATTGTGTAGGCATAACGGCAACTACCGGTGAAGGACTGACTGAGTTCGGCCGTGGAAAAGGCATACAGGTTTTCAGCTGCGTGACAGTAATTTAATGCCGGCTTAACATTAAGCCGGCTAAAACACTGCTTCAGTATTTAGCCGGCTGAACAGCATTGCCCTTGTCCTGGTAATGCAGCGGGCATTATATAATCCGACTTTCCGCTATGGCCTGGGCGATTATCAGGTCCTCCTGAGTGGTGATCTTTATATTTTCATAGCTGCCCACGACCAGCCTGGTTTTCATTCCCAGCCTTTCTGTGAGCACGGTATCGTCAGTTCCGATAAAACCGTCATCAGCAGCTTTCTTATGGGCTTCCATGATCAGGTTGTATCTGAATGCCTGCGGTGTGTGAATGGCCCAAAGGGTATTCCTGTCAAGGCTCTCCTCCACAAATCCGTCGCTGTTTGCTTTCTTTATGGTATCCTTTACCGGAACCGCGCTGCTTGCCACACCAAATTCTTCTGCAGCCTTTATGACGCCAGCAAGGCATTCCCTGGTGACAAACGGCCTTGCTCCGTCATGTATTACCACTATTCTGGTGCGGTTGTCAACCTCCTTAAGGCCGTTATATACCGAATGCTGCCTCTCTTCACCGCCTGCAACAATAACCCTGACTTTCTTAAAACCGTAAAGATCCACAATATTCTGTTTGCAGTATATAATATCCTGACCTGCTACAACCAGTACAATGTCTTTGATATTGCGGCAATCCTCAAACACCTGAAGTGTCCATGCAAGCACAGGTTTGTCCAGTATTTCCACATACTGTTTGTTAATATCCATGTTCATTCGGGTGCCTTTGCCTGCCGCCACAATAACCGCACTTACAAAAGCTTCATTATTCTTTCTCATCAGTTCACATAACTCTTTCCGCGCTGTATTTTGGTTTTGCGAAAATCATTCTTCCTGCAGTAGTCTGAAGAACACTGGTCACCATAACACATATGGATTCCCCCATGTGGCGTCTTCCTCCGTCGACCACTATCATTGTTCCGTCATCCAGGTAACCTATTCCCTGGCCGTTCTCCTTACCGTCCTTTATCACCTGTACCACCATTTCTTCGCCAGGAAGTGCAATGGGCTTGACTGCGTTGGCCAGTTCATTTATGTTAAGTACCTTGATTCCCTGGACACTTGCCACTTTTGCCAGATTGTAATCAGTGGTTACTATTATACCGTTAAACCTTTTTGCTGCCTGAAGGAGCTTCTCATCCACCTCAGTGCCCTGTTCGGTTTCAATATTCTCCACCCTTATGGGATGCTCAAGCTCTTTCTGAAGCATGTTAAGAATATCAAGACCCCTTCTGCCCCTGTTCCTTTTCAGAGAATCGGATGAATCCGCTATGCGTCTCAATTCTTCAAGAACAAAGGCAGGCACTACCAGTTCTCCTTCCATAAAGCCAGCTCTGCAGATATCTACAATCCTGCCGTCTATTATGACGCTGGTATCCAAAATCTTGGGCTGAACCTCTTTTTTGCTGTCGGTCTGGCTTTTTTCCCTGATGCTTTCAAACAGAACATCGTTCTTCTTACCCAGTGCAATGGCAATACCTGCACAGCCGAAAATGATATTTACCGTAATTGATATTGGAACTCCTATGATGTCAAGCTTATTAACAGGAATTGTGATGAGATTTGCAATGATGAGCCCGGCGATAAGTCCGCAGGCACTTACAGCCAGCTCATAAAGTGTCATGTTTTGAATTGCGTTTTCAATACGGTCCAAAACTTCCAGGATTATTTCGATTATTTTGTTGGCCGTTGAAAAAAAGATTACTGCAAATGCGCCTGAAATTACGATAGTGACAGTCACTTTTATATTATCTGAAATATTCATCTTCTCAACAGCCAGAAAGGTATGGGTTAGTGTAAATCCTGTAACTGCTCCTACAAGAGCGAAGGCGGATTTAATTATATTATTCAACACAGCTTCTAACTCCCCCAAAGCACACCGATTTGATGGCATCAAACACTGGTATACTGGTTTATAATATTTTCAATTTCCCGCTGATCAAGTCCCTTGGCAAGTATCAGCTCACTGATCAGTATCTGCTTTGCACTGCTGAGCATCTTTCTTTCCCCTGTAGACAGACCTTTTTCTCTCTCCCTGGTTATCAGGGATCTTACCACTTCTGCCACCGCGAAAATATCTCCGCTTTTTATTTTTGCCATGTTTTCCCTGTAACGTTTGTTCCAGTTGGTATTGGTGATTTTTTCATGATTACCCATCATTTCAATTACCCTGTCGGCTACATCTGTACTTATGACCTCTCTGATCCCTATGTCACCGGTACAATTGACGGGTATCATCACTTTCATATCTCCTATAGGCATCCTGACAATATAATAGTCCTGTTTCTGGCCGAGAATTTCCTTTTCTTCTATTGCTTCAATGATTCCGGCACCGTGCATTGGATAAACAATTTTATCCCCTATGTTGAACATACTAACTCCTCCACCAAAAAACAGACTGTTCAACCTGTAACCCCGATGTATTCAATTTAATATAAACCTTGGTGCCATACAGGATGAAAAAATAAAAATCAGCAGTGTGTTGGACCTACAGTTACCATTATTGATACAATTATTCTCGGCTCCGTATCATACAAGGTTCGTTAAATGAACTTGGCTGGTATTACTATATGGAAAAAATTGCGCATATCTTGCTTATATTGCTTATATTTCATATTTTAGTATACTACAAAGTAAAATCAATGTCAAAAAGGGGATATTGTAACATTATTATTGGCTTATGTCAATAAATTTCCCTGTTTCGGTCATTTTGCGGTAATGTCTTTTAATTCCCTTGCTCCGTCCCCGATTTCGCATATATAGAACTCAGGAGTAATTCCTACAGCTTTCGAATAATTCTCTCCCACTTTCCGGATAAATTCGTCTATATATTCCTCCTGCACTATATTTACGGTACAGCCGCCAAAACCTGCACCGGTCATCCTTGCCCCTATTACTCCCTTCACCTTCAGTGCCTCAGCAACCATGGTATCCAGCTCAATACCGGTCACCTCATACAGGTCCCTGATGGATGCATGAGCTTCTGCAAGAAGCTTGCCGAAACCTGATAAATCATTATTCCTGAGAGCTTCAAAGGATTTCAGCACTCTGTCGTTTTCATAAATAACATGCTGGACCCTTTTTCTGATGGTTTCATCTGTAATTTTATCCTTATATTTGATGAACTCCTCTATCGTAATATCACAAAGATTTTCCTTGTCGGGCATGAATTTCTGAAGAATGGACAGGCCTTCTGCCACTTCACGGGTTCTCTCATTATATTTGGATTCTCCCAGCGAACGTTTCTTCATAGTGTTGGCCAATACTATCTTGCAGCCCTTCATGTCAAGAGGAGCATATTTGTACTCCAGGGTGGCGCAATCCAGCAGTATGGCATGATTCTTCTTTCCCATTGCTGAAGCAAACTGGTCCATTATGCCGCAGCTTACGCCGCAAAAATTATTCTCTGCTCTTCGCGAGATGACGGCCATTTCAATAAGATCCAGAGGTTTGTCGATTCCATGTGATTCATTTCCCAACGTAACCAATGTAACTGCAGTGGCAACCTCTATGGCTGCAGAAGAAGAAAGTCCTGCTCCGTGGGGTATTGTATCATCATATAGAAAATCTGCTCCAACAAGCTTATAACCGGCCTTTTGAAGTTCATCAGCCACCCCGGCCTGATAATTGCCCCATTTCAGTCCTTTAGCCTCTTCAAGCCTGTCAAGGGATACCTC
>JAMNYG010000134.1 GCA_023622945.1 Bacillota bacterium
TAGCCTATCCGGGCACCGCTCATCATCAGGAAAGTAAGCACCCATGAGATTAAATATACCGACCTGGGAAATGAACTACTAAAAAGAAGGCCATATAAAAACGCTACCGTTTCGCCAATAAGAGTTGCCGAAAAAACCTGGATGAGCTCGTTAACACTGGTGTGCTGCCATAAGCATCGATAGAGTCGAGAGAAATAATACACTGTTAGTTTTATTAATGTCAGAATAAGGAATGTGTTTACAAACAGAGTATTAAGTTGATCGGGAACATTGCCGTCAAATCTTAAAAGCAGAGCAGCATATGCCGCAATATTAAGCAGTATGGCATCAATTGCAAACATTATTGTCTTACGTACATAGAAGATCATAGCACAACTCCCCATTCAAATATACAAAATAAAGTTCAAAACCCCAGATGATCTATCTAATGATTCTTTATCTTATGTACTTTGCATACATTTCCTTAATTTTCTTTATCTCTTCTTCTGAAAACCTTGAATAAGCTATTTGCTTAGCTCTTTCCTTTTCTTCCCGGGTAACACCTCCTGAAATCATTGAAATCAGCTCATTAATATCGGAAAGGGACAACCTTTTTAAGGCTAAGGCAGATGCTTCTATCTTATCCACCGTAGAAACCTTGTTTTTCACCTGGACTATCTTCTCAGGAGTAAAAACTCTTGTATCTTTTTCACCAGAAGTATCTTGCCGGTTATTTTCAGAAGAAGCAGGTACATCCTGTTTGCCTTCATTTTGGCTGTTTTCTTTGGTGTTACTGATATTTTCTTTTAAATTATCCGTATTTTGACCTGAACTGTCTGTGTTTTTCGTTTCATCGCCAGCGTTGGCATTTCCGGGATTATTATTTGTGTTCCCGCTTTTACCGTCGCTTCCGTTTAATTTGTTCCCGTGATTTTGGAAAGCAGTTTCTGAAACTTTATCGATACCTTCAGCAGATTCAGGTTGAGTAGATTTTGGTTGATCTTCCTTTACTGAATTATTTTCACCGATGCTATTTTGATCTCTAACCTCCAAATTCTCGCCGTCTGCATTATCCAAAACGGCATCCAGCTCGTTTTCCAGAGAAAGAGACAATTCTTCTTCAAGAGCTTCCAGCTCAGCCATTATAGCTTCCTCAATCAGTCTGTCCCCTATAACGTATAACATCCCAAATCCTGCAGCGAGTACCACTATTAAGATAACAACCGTGCTAAAGATAACTTTTCTCATTTTACACCTTCCGGACATTATATAAAACATTGATGATATCACTGTTTTAAACAGGTAGAATGCATAATTCCTAAACGGGCCTTAAGACTGAAATACCAAGGTCAACGGTCCTTTCTTCACCTAAAAAGTTCAACTTTACTTTGGCCCTTCCTTTTCTATGATCGATGCTGCATATATATCCTTCCATTGACAAAAGCGGTCCATCCACAACCTTAACCCTTTTGTTTTCAACAAGCACGTGAGAAAAATCTATTACCTCGCTGTTGCATATCAGGCGTGAAAGGACTAACATCTCTCTTTCATCAATTTTCAGGATATCACTGCCGCTGCGCAGTAGCCTTATAATGCCGGGAACCTTCTTGAAAGCGTAATAAGTATCCAGATCAACATTTCCATTTAACAGAACATATCCGGGAAAAAGTACCCTGGTGTTAAATCTCCAGATACCGCCTTTTCTTTCTCTGAGTTTGCGCTTGGGAACCAGGAATTTAAAACTATCACCAAAGCTATATATTAAACGCTCTTTAACGTTATCTTCCTCTCCGGTCATGACAAACATCGCATACCAATCACTGACATTAGCCAAAGAAGCCATTCCATCATCTCTCTCCAATGATGATATAAATATAGCATTTTTTAAATTTGTCGCACCATGTCATTCTTTGCAACTAATCCGGATGCAACAAGATTATAAGGGAATACCACTTGTTAAAAAGTGGTATTCCCTGTGTTCCATATATTAGTTGACATTCAAGAGATTATAGAATACTTGGGCTGCTTCGCCTCTTGTTACGGGGCTGTCTGGTCTGAAGCTCTTTCCGAGCTTGGGACCCATTACGGAATATTTTGTCAGAAGCGCAACCGGAGCTTTAGCATAAGGCAGGATACTCTGGCTATCGTTATATTGGCTGAGATACCTGTCTGCATCTTTAACTTCTGCTTTACCCTTTATTTTTATCAGAGCGTTGGAAACGATTGTTGCAACTTCCTGCCTGGTCATCCTGGCATGAGGATCGAATATGTTTCCGGGTCTTCCTGAAATTATTCCTGCCTTGTAAGCTGATGCAACATGCTTGTAGAACCAATCGCTCTCTTTTACATCTTCAAAATCGCAGGTAGCTTCTTCATCATACAGTTTCAAAGTCTTAACAACAATTGCGCAAACTTCAGCTCTTGTAAATGTTGAGCCCGGTCTGTACTTTCCGTCATAGCCCACCACTATGCCTTTAGCAGCCAAAGCTTCAATGTATTCTCCATACCTTGTTGTCTTTCCGACATCGCTGAATGTCACCTTATTTTCTTTCACAACGTATCTGCTGAAGTGTATGGTTGTGAACTTAACGGTTTTGGTTTCCGGATCATATACACCTATCACATTTTCCAGTATGTAATCGTCCGGGTCTTCAGTATCGGTGTTTTCCCTGAGATAGAACACTGTAATTGCACCAGGGTTTTCACCGGGCTTTAATTCATAAGGTATGGAAACCTCAATATATTTGCCGAAGCTTGTTACCTTTTCTCCGTCAACTGTAATCTCGAAGTCGAATACAGGGCTGTCAGCGACCTCTTCAGCCACTGACGGAGGCAGTTCAGCCGCATCTACCTTCTTTGCAGACATTGTGACCTTGCTGTCTTCTCTCACTTCAATAGCACCTGACGGTACGGCTATGGTAGCAACTCCGGTATTAACGGCTACCTTGTCCAAACCTTTCTCTGCCGCCGCATTCAATATCTTGGCAGGCAGTTCTGCCTTTACTTCACTTACAGGTTCGTCAGAACTGATGTCTATGTTCAATACAGCAGAAGCCTTTTCGGTTACACCGCTTTCTTCCAGCCTGGCAGCAAGTTCACTTGCCTTTTCGGCAACTTTATCTATCTTTGAAAGGAGCTCCTCAGCTGCATCATCATCTATGGAAGCAACTGCAGTATTGCCTGTCGCCTGTGCTTCAACGGTAACGGTACTTACTTTTTTCAATGCGGTATTTGCAACCTTAAGCAGGGCCTTCTCAACATTTACATCGGTTGTATCCACAGACTGGGCTGCTGTGCTTATAATGTCCGCAGCCTTGTTTACAGCTTCTTCAGGATCTTCAACCTCATCTATGAGATTGCTTGCTTCATCCAGAAGGTCGGCTGCATTTACAGGCTCTTCAGTCTTGCCAAGCTCTTCCTTTATTGTTTCAAAAGGATCCGGAGTCGGACTTGCTGTCGGTGTCGGGGTTGTTGTCGGTGGAGGTACAACTCCTCCGCCTCCCGGAGGTGGTGTCGGTGTGGGGGTAGGTGTAGGTACTTTGTACAGACCAAACACATCCAAGACATCAGTTATAAATTCTGCCGGCAATCCTAGGTCCAAAGCCCTATTAAGTTCGGACAACATTCTTTTAAGAGCATTGCGCATGTCACTGTCAAAATAAATCAAAGCTTGTTCAACAGCATCATATAAGTCTTCGCCATATAAGTTGTCGTAGTCTTCAGCTAATCCCAGAATTTTACCCTTGACCCTATTTACAACGTCTTCTTCACTACCTACTGCAACAAATCTACCGTTGTCCATTGTAATGATTTTCTCGGAAAGTGTAAGCAGTTTATGGAAAACATCTGCACTGGATCCACCAGGAACACCGAGTATCAACTTTATTTCATTTTTGTCCAAAAGGGGTGCAAATGTGTCATGAAGTGAAACAACAATTGGCCTGCCGAAATCCAATGCTTCTTCAATAAGGAATTGCAAAGTATATTTACTTAGCCTTCCATCATCGCCACCGCTACCACTTTCATCTACAATTAGTTCCCATAATGTGGGAGGATCTCCGCTACCATTATCTACCTCTATTTGTGTCATCACGCCTTTAAGATGATTATATACATCTTCAACGGTTACATGAGAACCTTTGTTGTTCAACTCTTCAACCACATAATTCCAAGTGCTGCTCAGTATTAGCGTAAGTACACTGTCATCACTGTCAAAAATATAGTTTCTCAAAATATCATATACGTTCATAATATCTGAAATCCCGGCATAGACCGTTCCCACCGGCATGAACGTAAGCAGCATAGCTAATATTAATAGACC
>JAMNYG010000108.1 GCA_023622945.1 Bacillota bacterium
ATTTCAATTAACGGAACAGGCGGAAGGATTGAAGCTGAGAACTTCGCCAAAACATCCGAAGATCCCTTTGCAGCGGTAGCAGCCGATGCCGTCAGGCGCTTCATCAGGACAGGAGAAGACGCTCAAAATAAGATAAGGGTGTATAACAGAAAGGGAGAGGAATACAGTATAAAGGTTCCTTCGCTTTCCGGTTCCCATGGAGGTTCTGATGAGCTTTTAAGAAATGTACTGTTCAGAGGCATTACCGAGGATCCTCTTGGTCATGCGGCTGATTCCAGGGCGGGAGCCATGTCACTCATTATAGGAGCAGCGGCCAATCTCTCCATTAAAGAAGGAAGGGCAATACAGGTAAGCGATATTTTGAAACTGTGAAGTGGCTGAAAATGTAAAGCGGGAGTGTAAATAACCTTGCATGGGTTAAATGCAGATTTTCTTTCTACTGCAAGGAAACTCCAACCAAATTTTATATTTAAGCTGTTGCCAGAAAACTTGGTTTAAGACATGAAGCCATATTTTCTGGCAATAGTTTTATCAAGGTATAGATCCTTTTTGTGAGGTCTGGCCCGCCCCGTAATGAGGGCCGGCCCCATACAGGACGATATTGGGGTTTAGGCACCTCATTGCGTGCGCTACAATAAATTGATCTTTCCACTGTTGTATAACTAAACGTTTTTCGCCGGTTGGAAAATATACATATTCCAGATTGCCGTGAATTTCAATCACATTTTTAATTCCTGCTTTTTTATGCAATCCATATTCCATAACCTGGTTTGCTGAAAATGTGAACAAATTGCAGGGATACGGCAAAAAATGTGGAATTATTAATATGATAACCCGGATCAAATATGCTTAATCTGTTAGCTTTAATTAATGAGATTTTATCAATTAGCATTAATTAAAAACTAACATTAATCGAGAAAGCTTGCAGATTCATCAACATTATCTCAAACATTGGATAAATCTTTTCCTTCAAGACTTATCAAAGATGTCAAGTCAAGATAAGAAAAGCACTTTATCGACTGATGAGGTATGTTGGAGCAAAATCATCAAAAGAAGAAGCCGGCAAGCCTATAAGGAAGAGAGATGCTAAATCCGTATGAATATTCTGATCGCAGACGACGAGAGCGACATTAGGAACTTGATAAAAATCAGCCTTGAGGAAAACGGATATACCGTCCTCACAGCCCAAAACGGCAAGGAAGCGTGGGACATCCTGATGACAAAGGATGTCCATCTGGCAATCCTTGACGTGATGATGCCGGTGATGGACGGATTTAACCTTCTCCGGAAAATAAGGGAACACAGCACCATACCGGTAATCTTCCTGACTGCAAGGACCGACGACATGGACAAGGTGCTGGGGCTCGGGCTGGGTGCCGACGACTATATTGCCAAGCCCTTTTCCATTGCAGAGCTGGTAGCCCGTGTAGGCGCACAATTGAGGCGGAGCAATGAGTATCTCACGCCCAAGGAAAAAAACTCCGCAACCATCACATATGGAAATTTGTCCATAGACAAGAAAAAATGCTGCGCCTTCAAGGATGGTGAGCCCATTGAGCTTGGAGCAAAGGAATATAAGCTGTTCCTTCACTTTATGGAGCACCCGGAAAGGGTTTTTACCAAACGGCAGCTTTACAATGCTGTATGGGACGAAGAATACTGTTTTGACGATAATACAGTGATGGTGCATATCAGCCGGATCAGGAACCGGATTGAGGACGACCCGCAAAAGCCAAAGTATCTTAAAACCATTCGCGGCATCGGGTACAAGCTCCATTACACCGGAGAAAAGCCATGAAGAGAAAACTGTCCAATCAATTTCTCATAAATTTCCTGGTGATATTTTTGCTGACCATACTGGATACAGCACTTGCATTTGTGCTGCTGTCCTTTGCAAGCAGATTGATTTCAGGCTCACTGGTAAAAAACCAGTATCCCGCAAGCGCAATTATCAAAGAAGATTACAGGCAGATTGACGCATCCGGTGTAGTGGAAAACGGCGGCGGGGTACAGGTCGTGGACAAGGAATACCGTGTGGTTTATTCAAGAGGCCTTGATACCATCGGGAAAGATAAGCTGACGGTTGAGGAATTTACAGCCTTTTTAACCCAAAGCAAAAGCAGGCCCTACCATTACGATATTCTCTATCAGCCAAATGGCGAGTTTTGGCTCATAGTTACCTTTCCCACCTCCATCCGGCTGGATTTTTCACTGGTGTACAATAAAGAAGCCGCCACCGCTGATTTCATGCGGGCGGGCTGGACAATTGCTTTCGTGGTGCTGACCTATCTTCTGATACTTGCACTTTTTGCTTTTATCTATTCCAGGATAACTGCTGCAAGCATAACCGTACCTCTGAAAAAACTCCGTGACGGCACAAGGCTATTGCGGGAAGGCGATTATTCCGCAAGGGTGGATCTGCGCCTGAAAAATGAGTTTGCCGAGCTTCAGAACACCTTTAACGACATGGCCGCCAGGATTGAGCATGAAATCTCCCTGCGCAAAAAGTCCGAGGAAGACAGGAAGAGGTTGATTCTCGACATCTCCCATGACCTTAAGAATCCTATGTCCAGCATACAGGGCTATGCCGAGCTTCTCCTGAAAAAGGAAAACATGACCGGCCAGGAACGCAACGAGTACCTTGAGGTCATTATCAGCAACAGCAAAAGGGCTAACCGACTGCTTGCCGAGTTGTTTGAGCTTTCCAGGATGGACAGTCCGGAGTTTTCACTAAATCTGGCAAAAACAGATATATGCGAATACATCCGGCAGATGTGCGGCGAGCTTGTGCCGCAGCTGGAGCGCGAAGGATTCAGACATGAATTCGACATCCCTGAAGAAAGTATTTTTGTGATGCTGGATACCGACAGGTTCAGCAGGGTTGTTCAAAACCTGGCCAATAATGCATTGCGGTACAATCCGCCGGGAACACTGGTTACCTTAAACCTGACGGTACAAGATGATAAGGGGATTATTGATTTCAGCGACGATGGTATTGGAATTCCGGCTCATCTTACTGACGATATATTCAAGCCTTTTGTCCGGGCGGATAACTCCCGCAATTCCAAAACCGGAGGAAGCGGATTGGGACTTTCCATAGCCAAAAGAATTGCCGAAGCCCATGGAGGGGATTTGAAGCTGTGCTCCGGCGAGAATAAGGGCAGTATCTTCCGGATTACGCTTCCTATCATTCTGCATTAAACTTCTCACAGTTTGTGATTTTGCTTTCCACATTTTTTTGATTGCATTTTACATTTGATTTTGCTTCCCCGTAATTCTGATCTTACTTCCTTCCATCTCTTATTGTTTTTTATATGGTTTCTGAGATCTCTTATTGTTTTTTACATGGTTTCTGATTTCACCTTACCACGATTTCTGACCACATTTCACATGATATCACATGATATGTGATTTCACTTCCCGAAATTTCTGATTTTTGCTCCCCTTAATTTCCGATTATATTCATACAATTCATGAATTTACTTTCACCTCCCATGATTTCAGGTCACAGATTTCAGTTTTCTCCTTCTATGATCTCTGGCTTCATTTCACACGATTTAAGGTAGATTTAAGGTTTGTATCAGCTGTATTACAGGTTGGATTGCTACGATTGCATTGAACCTGAAACACAGCTGATTTTTATTGGGAGGTGATAATTGATGAAATACGAACCGAGCCGTTTGGAGATATTTCTTACAAAGTTCGCGTTTCTGCTCTGCGGCAAGTCTGTATATAAAGCATTTGCAGACCGCCTGCCCCATAAAGGCAATGAACGGATGCTTGACTTCGGGTGCGGCATGGGAACAGTCGCGTTCTACGTCGCAAAAAAGCTGCCTGACGGGCAATTGACCTGTCTGGATATTTCTGTGCGGTGGCTGAATGCCTGCAGGAAAACTCTTCGCAGCTATAGGAATGTCATTCTTTTGCTCTGGAATTCCCGGCTGCTTGCAAAGGAAAGCTTTGATGCAGCATATTGCCACTTTGTACTGCACGATATTCCCGAAAGCGAACTGGAAAGCGTCATCCCCGAGTTGGCCGGGTCCCTTAAGCCGGGAGGAGTGCTCGTTTTCCGTGAACCGCTGCAGGACACCGAAAAAATCAGCGTGATTAAACGCCTGTTGGAACAAAACAGGCTATCCCACAAGGACAGCCGCATTACTGACATCCCACTGATGGGCAACGCCCTTGAAAGCGTGTACATCAAACAATAAAGGAAAAGATAAAGGAGGTTTACCATGATTCATAAAGGAGGTTTACCATGATTCAAACAGCTGCTTTTCTCATTTTGACCATCTTATCGATCTTTGCATTCGCATGGCTCTTGATCCTGACAGTTTATTGCGCCATTACCGGCATGATGAAAAAGGCCACTCCAAAACATAATATCCGCTTGAGAAAAACAATGATATTCTTCGCAGTTATTGTGATATTGCATTCAGGGTTGGTGGCCTATTCACAGATCACCGCTTCCACCCCGCCAATTGTTGATGAAAACGGAAATACACCAGAAAACAGCATTGCGGAACTTAGACGGCTTGTTCTTAACGGCAGAAAGCAGCGGGTCAGCATAAGAGGCTGGGACAAAAATGCGCCTGTACTGCTCTTTCTGGCAGGCGGCCCCGGAGGTACCCAGATGGCTGCAGTACGGCATGAGCTTGCAGAGCTTGAGAAGCATTTCGTAGTTGTCAACTGGGACCAG
>JAMNYG010000021.1 GCA_023622945.1 Bacillota bacterium
TCTTGTTTTAACCTTAACTCGTTTCTTTAAAAAGTAAAATCATGTCTCTAAAGTGACATTTTCATAGAATAAAATTATACTTTTTTAGGTGACATTTTCACTGACTATTGACAGTGTTTTTTGCAATAATTCAGTTCTTTTTTACTCTCTTTTTTATTTTTAATTGCAAAAGCCGAGTTCTTATACAAAAATGAGATTATTTTAGTTTTACTACACAACCTGATACAGTTCTCCCGAATATCCTTGCCGTTATTGGATGAAGTTCCGCTTCTATACCATTTACGGTAATAGCGTTATACTTGCTATAGCAGCCGGCAAATATTAGAGTTATTTCTTTCATGCCTACATCAATGGTATACTCAATGCTTATACTGTTTTCACCGGCACTAACCCTGATTGTTTTTTCATTATCTGCTTCATTTACTGCTCCTTCACCTTTACCATATATCATAAAGCACAGTTTCGTATATCCATCGGTATTATTACCTACAAACCCTGTCTTATCAGTCTCTCCCATTATATAGTCCTCATTTAGATTGACAGGTATAATGCAGCCGTCTTTAACAAAAACAGGTATTTTATCGAGCTCACAAGGGTATTCGACTGCTTTGCCTCCAAACGCAATTTTGCCAGTCCAAAAATCATACCACTTCCCCTCAGGTAAATACACATTTCTTTCTCTTTGCCCTTCGCTAATGACTGGTGCTATCAGAAGTCCCCGTCCAAGCATGTATTGATCATCGATATTTAATACATTTTCATCCTCAGGATAGTCAAATATCAAATGAGCCATCATGGGCCTAGAATATCTAACACAATTCATGGCTTCTTCGTACAAATAAGGCAAAAGGTTCATTCTTATATTAGCGTATTTCCTGTATTGTTCCAGAATTCTGTTATCTTTGTTAACCACGGCCAGATTCCAAGGACTTCTATCGTTATTCCAATACTCCCGTTCTGTTAAATAGAATTGTCCTGATCTGGGTTCGGAATGAAATTGCATAATGGGACAAAAAGCTCCAAATTCGACAGACCTTATATACAACTCTGTTGTTGGAAACTCTCCTGCAAACCCACCGATATCAAAGCTCCAGAACAAGATTCCGGATAAACCTGCGGAAATTCCCGCTGTAAGCTGGGCTCTCAGTTCTGAAAATTTTGATAGCTGGTCTCCAGCCCAGTGTATAGGATATTTCTGTGCCCCTACAAAACCTGCTCGACTGAAAGTTACACCATTACCGGATCCAAGATACTTTTTAAGAAAATCATTGTAAGCTCCTATATATATGTTGGGATATAGATTGTGCATCTCTTCTCCATCCATACCATTGTAAAACTTGGCAGAGCTATCGTATATAAATTCTCCTCCATCAGTTTTAAAACCTGCTACATTGAGCTCTGTCAGAAGATACTTTCTCTTTTCAAACCACCATTTCACTGCTTCTGGATTTGTAAAATCCAGGACCAGAGAATCGTTGAACCATATGTCCGTAATTCTGTAGGGCGTTCCGTCATCATTCATAACACAATATTTTTTCTCAAGGGCATATTGCTCATCATTGCATAGCTGACTATTTTTACTGCCTTCGATGTGTTTTATCACGGGTATCTGCCAGAGGATAAGCTTTATATTATTTTCTTTTAATATATCAGAAAAAACCTTGGGATCAGGCCAACTGCTTTCTTGTCCAAAAGTAAAGTCCCTGTATTCAAAGCTTTTTTCCCCACTTTTCAACTGATACTTTGCTTCATTGAATATATAGAAAGTTTCTTCATCGCTCCATGCTTCCAAAACCATGACTGTAGCAGGTATTGAATGAACATTTAACTGCCTAATCTGCTCTAGGGCTTCTGACTGAGTATCCCATCCATTAGCCGAGATCCATGGTCCAAAAGCCCACCTGGGAGGCAGTGCAGGGGATCCCGTCAACTTGTGAAACTGTTTAACAATAAAGTCTGGTTTGCCAAGAAAAATATAATCTTCAAATATGATACCTTTCCTTCTGCATAGACTTTCTATTCTTACATACGTTAGGTCTGCTAAACCTGCTGGTATCAGGCTGAAATCGCTGCGGTACGATGTATTTCGGTAAAATCCATATCCTTTTTCGGTAAAGAAAAAGGGTATGGGCATATATGTTTTATCCTGTTGATTAGTAAAATGATCTACAGTATAAACCTTTGGGTTTAGACCCTTTTGATTTATTCGATCGAATTTTTCTCCAAATCCGTAAAAAACCTTGCCATTCATCCTGAAGTTCTGGATGACTTTATAAATATTGCCTGATTGGTCTATGCTTAATAGGATAGTGGAATTCTTTTCAGATAACTCTACAATGTCAGTGTCATCCTTCGAAATAATTAATTTAAACGGTCTGGCGGAAACCATCAAGCTGTATCCGTTATTTGTTTTATAAGAAAAGTCTTCCAATTTATCCATTGCTTCACCACTTACAGGCTTTTGATCATTGCGGTTTCGAAGTAATATGCTGTTTTCCTGGATTTCCATATCAATGCAATAGTAGAAGCTTTCACCATACCTGTATACTATATGAATAATATCATCAGATTTTGCCACATACTCAGGCCTTGCTAATTCCACCTGGTTAAGTATATCAAAACTGTATTCCCTTGTAGATGTCTCATCGCCAGGTGCCTTTGCAAATATTTTATAGGTTATATGCACCGGCTCAGAAAAGGGACCTACAGTAAAAGAGAAAAAAGCCCTGTTATCGTTATCCTTATAGAATCTTTTCCCCTCAATTTTCTTCTGCCTAACCCCGTCCAAAGTCCATTCCATAAATACAGAGGCATTTTCCATCATATCGTCAACTCTACAGCATATATTGATTATTTCGTTTTTATGCGGATAATACGGCGTACGTTGGTATCCGCAATCATAATACGGAGTCAATCCGCAGGGCAAATGCTTAATTTTCACTAGTTTCACTCTCCCCATAGTCATATTGTTATTGTTTTTATTTACTGAGGGATCTTACCGAATCCCTCTCTATAAGCTGAACATCGAGAACTATGTTTTCAGCAGGAGATGACGGATCCTGTATATGGCGGAATAGTATGTCAACAGCAATCCGAGCTTTTTTGGCAATATCCTGGGATATTGTAGTAAGGCGAGGTGCCAATAAATCACCCATCGGAAAACCATCAAACCCAATAATTGAATAATCCTCAGGCACATTTCGTCCCAAAGTTCTCATACTGCTTATTATTGAAGCAGCAAGGGCATCGGAAGAAACAAAGACCGCTGTTACCTGCTCCTTGAAAGAGCAGATAGCCCTGGC
This sequence comes from Bacillota bacterium, assembly GCA_023622945.1. GTDB lineage: Bacteria > Bacillota > Clostridia > Acetivibrionales > JAMNYG01 > JAMNYG01. Next base: position 3,303 of record JAMNYG010000021.1, read on the forward strand.
AGGATCCTGAATTGCAGTGGCATCCAGGATATGACTAGAGCTCAATGAGAAACCAGAGGCTTCTAACGTTTCCTTGAAACCTTTCAACCTTTGCTGTATTACGCTAGATGTCATGCATTCACCTACATATGCAAAACTCTTATGTCCCTTATCAATAAAATACTTTGCTGCCAATACTCCTCCCTTGTAATCATCAATGCCTACATTGTTGATTTGACGCACCCTGCTATAGCTATCCGTAAACACTAGAGGGATCATATTATCCTCCTGTATTTTTTGTACATCATGATCAAATGTGCCAATAAAAATAGCACCTCGCGCATTCCATGTCCTTAAACTATGTGTGATATCATCATATTTATCGATAAAATGCAGCATTAAAAAATATCCCCGCTCCTGCACATATGGTACTATCTCACCCACCATGGCAGCATTATACAAACTCCTCATCAACTCATTTCCACTTCCATGAACAATTACCGAAATTATATTCGAAGCTTTAGACGAAAGGGAGCGAGCAGTTGAATTAGGAACATAACCACGTTTTTTTATTATTTCCTGAATCTTACGAATATTTTCCTCTGACACTTTGGAATACTGCCCATTTACCACGCGAGAGACTGTCATGACACTCACACCAGCCTCTCTAGCGATATCCTTTAATGTGACCATAATAAATGCTCCTTTTATTATAAGATAGGGTTAACGTTATACCTTAATTTATTTTTATTATACTAGTATATGAAGTTACTGTCAAGTAAACTTTGGCAATTGATAGCGTCAATTTACTGTAGGGAAAAGAAGAATAGATAACATCCTGGGATATTTTTACTTAAAGTTACAGTTCCCATATATTCAGATGACTGTTTGGTATTATAGTTTTATC
>JAMNYG010000179.1 GCA_023622945.1 Bacillota bacterium
TCATCCATAATTATGCAGCAATACAATATATGTCCATATGGCTTGTTTTGAAAAAGATGAAAATCTGTGATTGAGTGAGTATATGTGAGAAAAACGAAGAATTATTAGGGAGGTCGACGACAATTAACAGTGTATATTCTCAACGAATCAATTTACTGGGTTCATAAATCTCTTACCTAAGATTTCAGTGCATTAAAATTAAAAATATAATTTGTGGATGCATAAGCAAACATTCTTTCCTATCTATAAACTCTGGGTCCATCCTCGGGAACAAACCTGAAAATTTCTTCAAACAGTATAAAATGACAATCAAGAATATTATCCAAAGAGTATTCATTATCTTTATCGTCTACTGCTTCATTGGATTCATATGTCACACTTATTGCTCCGCACGAATGATGGATTGCTTCAGTAACCCAAAAAGGCTGAGGTGGGTAAAGCTTCTTGCCTGTCTGATAACCTTCATGTTCTTCCAGTGAATAATATTTAAATCCTGCTTCTTTAAAGCGCTCTTCAAGCCTTTTGTCAAAGCGATGAATTTTTTCATCGATAAACTGCGGTAAATATGCCTGCGGTAAAAGCTTACCGTGCCTGTGACATCCTGTGTGAAGAAATACAACAAAATCAGGAACTTCCTGATCAACCAGCTTCATTAAACTCTTGTTTTCTTCGGCCATAGGCGCGAAAAAATTGTCTATGCTCAAGTTTATTCCATTGTCATTATAATAACCTGCAAGAAATTCAACATCATTAAGTACAGGATGCGCCCTGTAGCTTTCCCTGAATTTTATCAGGGTACCATCCTTCCATGTACCATGTTTATAATACAAAACCTCCTCTTCGCTTACCTCAGTAACAATATTAAATGGTACCCTGGCCCTTCCGTCAGGATTGAAGCATGGTATCAGCAGGATCCTGTAATTATCCTTTATTTCAGAAATAAACTTCCACTCCTTACCCCTAAGGTCTTTGCCAGTTTCAAGAACCTGGATCATATTTAAAACAGCGGTAATCCCTTCAACTTCACCGCCATGAGTCCCTGCCACCAGCAAAACAACAGGCTTTATATCCTCTGTCTTATCTGCATACACCGAAAGATCACCATATGCACATGCTGAACTGTAATTGGCCTTTCTTTTCATATCCTGTTTTTCGCCATACTCCACAAGATAAATATCCCTTCCTCCGGCCGAAGTAGTAAGAACCCTTACTTTCCCCTTTTTCACGCTGTCCATCATCGTCCTTATTCTGTCAAGACTGTTTTCCCAGAATTCGGGAACACTGTTTGGCATAAAGTTTCACTCCTTCAAATTTATCCTTATGTGCACCTTATCAAATCATCAATTTTTTTCTTGTTTTTAAATTAAATATTATAATGTTCTAATCCCTTGATATATGAATTTACATATCTTAGTCAATACCAGTTCTGTCATCAACGAATTTACAGAAATTTCACCGATATTTTTTAACAGATTTATGTAATCATCACTGGTAAATTGTGATACTTGATCACTGTTCACGATTCCAGGCTTGTCTTACCGTTTTATAGATTTCCCGATTGTTTTTATACATGGATGTCTTACAGATTGTTTGATATTTCAAACTCAACAATATAGCGGGAGTACCAACCTATTACAGCTACCGTATACATGAAACCGCGTTTCAGCCGGCAGTAGGTTATATCTATGGACCATACTTGATTTGGATGATCGATTTCATAACCTCTCAGCAGATAGGGATACAAATACTTACTATGTATTTGTATGTATTTGTTTGCTTAGGTTTGGTCCACGGCATAAGCTATGTATAACCATTTTCTCATATAACGCCGGGTTCTCTTTTGATTGATATAAATATTGTATTCCCGCTTTAAAATATTCATCATCCCTCGATAATCATACTCTGGATTTGCTTTGTAAATCTCATCAATGAAACGATTAATCAGGTATTCTTCTTCATTTACAGCAACATGCGTGTAATGAAGGCTTGTACGGTTTTAGCCCAATAATTCTGATTTCCCTGTTGTGCTGAGTTTCTTCTCATTTCTATCTATCATTTTCATGCGGTCTTCACGGGATTTAGAGGAGGCAAGATTTTTTAAACCAGGCAATCTCATAGGAGAGTTGACGAATTTGCTTAAGCAGTTTGTTTTTATCCTTTTCATACGACCGTTTTACCTTCTCTGCTTCATCAGTTTCCTTGCTGAATACTCTGTCTGCATTGCCTATGAATTCTGTATTCCAGAGACTTAACAGATTCGATTCCATATTCTGCAGCAATCTAATTCAACGTTCTTTCTTCCTTGATGACCTCAATCACTATTTTTGCTTTTTGTTCAGGTTTAAAATTCTTCTTTTTTCATAGTTCCATTCTAATTTATTTGGGCTTTTTGTCTGTCTTAATTTTTGGCATCGCTATAAAATATCGTCTTCGAAATATATTTAATATGTTTTCTTGTAGACAGGCTACAAACTTTCAGTATCAGCGTTAGACGCTGACGGAACTATGAAAGTTTAAATCCTTATAGGTAGGCTACAAACCATCATAAAATAAAACTTTCTCCTGAACAAATTTATGTTTCAATTCCTCATAGGTAGGCTACAAACGACCTGACTATGCAGGTTTGCGCGCCCCAAATTGTCTAGTTTCAATCCCTTATAGGTAGGCTACAAACCCAGGGAACAAGGGGAATCTTTGTTCTTGGTTCAAGTTTCAATTCCTTTTAGGTAAGCTACAAAACCGTTTGACCCGCATAAAATCAAGCTTTTTCTATTTATATTATAAGCCGATAGATAGGCCTTGTAAATAGGTAAAATTCTTGGAATGCATGTGCTGCAAGCAAAAGAAGATTTCAAAAATTGTCGTCCATCTCCAGGAAGGATACTCTATCGAGGGTCGACGACAACTAGTTATTAAAACTATAAAAGTTGAAAAACGCCTTAGAATCGATTCTACAAGGTCGTTTTTTCAGGCTACAAAAGAATAAACCCCGGGTTTCCCCGGGGCAGTTTTATCTAGAATAAATTTTTTCAACCAACTTTATTTATACCCCATACCTGCATAGGATCATTAATGTGTTCTCTCCAAAATTCCGGACCTGTGATTATACCTTGAGCTGCCAGCCTATCTATTGCTTCATATTTCCAATTATCTACTGCTTCAGCATCCTTGATCATTTGTTCCAGAGAAAAATATTTACCTGGACAGAAAATTGCATTCCAGCGGCTGTATCCATCAATAATGAGCTTTTGGGTAATTGTGATTTTAACCATTTTATAAGTTCCACGCCCGCTTTGTACTGTGCTTCGGTCATGACTGTATTAACAGCGATATTGTCGGCGGGATGATAATTGCCTTGAAAACCTATGCTTACGAGCTTACTGTTCACGCCCGACACTGCGGCCCCTTGGTTCCATCCTCTTCCCTCATATACGGTCTCATCAAAATCTATCCACTAGTTATAACCGAAACCCCTCCAAGTGCCATTATCACGGGCAAGATTCCACTTCTCAATTTCCCAAATATCGGCAGTTGGGTGTGTCATTGGATTGTATTACCGCACATCTTTAGGTAATAAAAAAAGAAAAGCAATATCCCAAATCATGTTGATAACATTGTTAAACATAATGAATATGATCTTAATTTTGTAAATATTGAAAACTCCGATATAACTCAAATAGTAGATTCATCGTCTGTTGAATTACTGGATGAAATACAAACAAAGTTAAATAAAATACCTTTTTGCTATTTGGGCTTCTATTTTCATTAGCACACCTACTTCTCGGAATAATAGCAGCAATATTCAGCAGCCACTTCTGCTTGGGACCTGTTGCCTCTTAGACGAATTAACCATTCCTTCAAATGAAATACCTCCCTCGGTGTAAAATTGTTATAGGAGTAGAGTAGGTTGGTGGGAAAGATAATCTTCCCACCTTCCCCTTCATCAAACTGTGCATGCGATTCTCCCGCACACAGCTTTCCGATATTCTTCCTCCTTCAGCATTCGTCTATACAGCAAGTCTTTGCCTCTTGCTGTTTGACTTGGCTGCAAGGTATAGTTTCCTTTGAAGTTGTCGAACTTTTTCTATGGTGTTGTTAGCCTTTCGGGCATTCACTCGCTCTTACCCCCATCGGATAACTTGA
>JAMNYG010000173.1 GCA_023622945.1 Bacillota bacterium
TCTTTTTGGTCCTTTCCCCGATAAGGCAGTAGCGTTTGTCATCATAGATATAGAAGTCGTCCTCCAGGCTGCTCATGCTCACAAGGCCTTCCACGGTATTTTCCAATGCGACAAAGAGCCCAAAGGATGTGACATTTGAGATTATACCTTCAAAAATGTCACCTTCACGGTCTTTCATGAACTCAACTTTTTTCAGCTCCACAGTTTCCCTTTCCGCTTCTTCTGCAGCCCTTTCCCTTTCGGAACAATGCCTGGATATTTCCTGCAGGTTTTTGTTATAATACTCTTCCCGGCTTTCATTCAGTCTGCCCTTTAGGTATTCTTTCATTATTCTGTGAATGATCAGATCCGGATATCTGCGTATGGGAGAAGTAAAATGGCAATAATACTTGGCTGCAAGGCCAAAGTGTCCTGCATTCTGGTGGCTGTACCTGGCCTTTTGCAGAGAGCGCAGCATTATCGTGCTGATGATCATTTCTTCCTTGGTTCCCTTAATCCTGTTCAAAAGGTCCTGCAGGGCCTTTGGGTGCACCTTGTTTATTCCCTTGAGCCGGTAACCCAGGTTGCTTACAAGCTCACTGAACGCTTCTATTTTTTCAGTGTCGGGTTCTTCATGAATCCTGTAGACAAAAGGTGAATCGGCCCAGAAAAAGTGCTCCGCAACGGTTTCATTGCATATCAGCATGAATTCCTCGATGATCCTGTTTGCAATGGTGAATTCATATTTCTTAACGTCAACGGGCTTCCCGCGTTCGTCCAGGACAACCTTTGCCTCGGCAAAATTGAAATCAAGGGAACCCCTTGCCATACGTCTTTTATGAAGTATCAGGGCCAGTTCCTCCATTGCTTTGAAATCATCAAGAAGGTAGCTGTATCTTTCTGACAGTTCCTCATCATTTTCAACAAGTATTTTGTAAACATTTTTATAGGTCATTCTTTCCGAAACGTTTATAACGCTTTCAAAAATCTCATGACTTACCACCTTGCCTGAACTGTCAATATCCATCATAACCGAAAAAGCCAGCCTGTCCACTTTGGGATTGAGGCTGCAGATCCCGTTTGAAAGCTCCTTCGGAAGCATGGGAATAACCCTGTCTACCAAATATACGCTGGTGCCTCTTTTGAGAGCCTCTTTATCCAAAGGAGAATTTTCAGTGACATAATAGCTTACGTCAGCTATGTGAACACCAAGCCTGTACATTTCGTTTTCAAGCTTCTGTATTGAAACGGCATCGTCCAGGTCCCTGGCATCCTCGTCATCTATGGTCACCATCCTTAAACTGCGCAGATCCTTTCTTCCCTGTATCATATCCTCAGTTACGGTTTGGCTTATAGATCTGGCCTGCCTCATTACCTCTTCAGGAAATTCTTCACGAAGATTGTACGCCTTTATGATTGATACTATATCGGTGCCAGGCTGATCTTTGTCACCGATTATTTCAATTATTCTTCCTTCGGCATTTCGGCGGGGTTCAGGCCATTTTACTATTTCGGCAACCACTTTCTGTCCGGTCTTTGCATTGTTAAACTCATCCCTGGGAATAAATATGTCTCCCGATATCCTTGAATCGTCAGGAACCACGAAACCAAAATACCTGCTGCTTTCAAAGGTTCCTACAACGGTTTTGTTGGCCCTCTTAAGTATTTTTATTATTTCACCTTCAGCCCTTCTGTCGCCTATAGCCGTTCTGTTTATCCTTGCAATCACCCTGTCATTGTGCATTGCCCCGTTTAAGGAATCTGCAGGTATGAATATATCCTTCATGTTTTCATCATCAGGTATGACGAATCCGTAACCGCGTTCATTTCCCTGCAGTCTCCCGACTACTAGGTTCATCCTTTCAGGTATTCCGTATCTTTCTTTGCGGGTCTTGAATATTCTGCCTTCTTCCTCAAGTTCCTGAAGGACATTTCTAAAAAGTTCTATATCCGAACCGGGTACATCAAGCACCGTAACCAGCTCGCTGAATAAAAGGGGCTTGTAGGCGTCTTCCCGCATGAATGCAACGATTCTTTCTTTTCTTTCCTCTATGCTTTTCTTTTTTTCTTCAATAATGTTCATAAAAGTCTTACCACCAACCTGTTTAACTGTTTTCTTTTCAGGATACTCAACCTGTATTATAACCATTAATTAATGACTGTATTATGAGTAAATGCAAGAATCAATTTCTTCAGCTTGCCTTTCCGGGCAATGAAAAAGGCTATGTATTCAAGATACACAGCCTTCTTGCTTTGCCATAAGTATTCAAGTACTCTCAAGATCATATCCTGCTTATGATAAGCTGGAGTATAACCGAAGTTATGAGGAAGCAAATTGCTGCAACTGATGTATACTTACGCAGTATCGCGTCCATTGTTCTGCCCCTGTTCTTCCCGAAAAATGTTTCAGCTCCGCCGGCTATCGAACCTGAAAGTCCTGCTTGCTTGGCTGACTGCAAAAGTACCATCACTATTATGGAAATACAAACCACAATATGGAAAGCATTCACGATATATGCCAATATCTGCAAACCCAACACCTCCAACGAAATTAACAAGATACATTGTAGCATAACAGGATGTAAAAAACAAGCTTGTAAATCACAAATACTTAAACAGGAGGTATGGTGCTAATACCTTACAGCCGGCAGACTATTTGTTTTTGAGGTTGAACCATGCATTAAGCCCCAGGTACTGTGCAGCCTCACCCAGTTCTTCCTCTATTCTGAGAAGCTGGTTGTATTTTGCGACGCGGTCAGTTCTTGACGGAGCACCGGTCTTTATCTGACCTGCGTTGGTGGCAACTGCAATATCAGCTATGGTTGTATCCTCGGTTTCACCTGATCTGTGGGATACTACTGCGGTATATCCGGCCCTGTTTGCCATCTGTATTGCATCAAGGGTTTCGGTTAATGTACCGATCTGATTTACTTTAATGAGTATTGAGTTGGCAACTCCCATGTCAATACCTTTCTTGAGCCTTTGGGTGTTTGTTACAAACAGGTCGTCGCCCACCAGCTGTACCTTGTGGCCTATTCTTTCAGTGAGCATCTTCCAGCCTTCCCAGTCTTCTTCCGCTACGCCGTCTTCCAGGGAAATAATGGGATACTTGCTTGTAAGGTCTTCCCAGAAATCAACCATTTCTTCCCTTGTTTTCCTTATACCTGTCTTCCAGAACAGGTAGCTTCCGTCTTCCTGATACATTTCAGTGGCTGCTGCGTCTATGGCAAGCCTGAAGTCTTCACCGGGCTTGTAACCTGCCTTTTCCACAGCTTCAAGTATTACCTGGATTGCTTCCTCGTCGGTTTTAAGGTTGGGAGCAAATCCACCTTCATCTCCTACTGCAGTGCTGTACCCCTTGCTGCTCAAAACCTTTTTCAGGTTATGGAAAACTTCTGCGCACATTTGCAGCGCTGTCTTGAAGCAGCATGCCCCAACAGGCATGATCATGAATTCCTGGATGTTTACACTGTTGTCAGCGTGCTTTCCGCCGTTTATTATGTTCATCATGGGAACCGGCAGAACTTTTGCATTTACTCCGCCGATGTACTGATAAAGACTCAGTCCGAGAGCCTCGGCTGCTGCTTTTGCAACTGCCAGTGAAACTCCGAGAATTGCATTTGCACCAAGCTTTTCTTTATTGGGAGTTCCGTCAAGGGCAATCATCTTCTGGTCTATTGCAACCTGGTCAAACACATTCATGCCTTCTATTTCAGGAGCTATTATGTTGTTTACATTGTCAACGGCCTTCTGAACGCCTTTGCCAAGATATCTTTCTTTATCGCCGTCTCTGAGTTCTATAGCTTCAAATGCACCTGTGGAAGCTCCTGAAGGAACGGCAGCCCTTCCTATAAAACCTCCTTCGGCTATAACCTCAACCTCAACGGTAGGATTTCCTCTTGAATCCAGTATCTCTCTTGCAAACACCGTTTCAATTTCAAGGTATTGCTTCATCATGTCTCATCTCCTTTGCATTTGTAATCGTTATTAAAATAACATTATCATTATTAGAATAACATTCCAATGAACAATTTGTAAATATCATAGTATATTTTAACCAACGGACAATCAAAAATTCGTTAAAAAATAAAACCGGCGGGCCATCCGAAAACCTCCCGCCGGTATGATATCACGGGTATTGAACCAAACCGGATCAGTTTACTGCAGCCTTGCTGTTTGTTTCCTCTCTGTCCGGAGGATACAGCACTATTCTGTCTTCTTCAAGTTCTACCTTAACTTTGCCTCTGGCCTTGATATTGAGGGCATCCAGGTATTCCTTGGGTATCTGCAGACGACCTGCCCTGTCGAGCACAGCAAGCTCAACATGGCTGTCTTCACCCATAGTGCCTATAGCTCCGCCTGCGCCGCTGGCTTCCAGGTTTGCCAGTTCCTCTGCATAGGATATCTTTCTGACAAACTCGCTGCTGGTCCTTCCGTCCCTTATCGCAACAACCCGGTCCACTTTTCTGGACAGCTGCCTGTCATGGGTTACAATGACTATTGTTACGCCTATTGCTCTGTTAAGCTCTCTGAAAAGGTCCAATATCTGTGAAGCGGTTTTGGTGTCAACCGCACCTGTGGGCTCGTCTGCCAGCAGTAGTTTCGGACTGTTGGAAAGAGCTATTGCAATGGCCACCCTCTGCTGTTCTCCTCCTGAAAGCTGGCTGAGCTTGTTATTTTTTCTGTGAGACAAGCCAACCATATCCAGAAGTTCCAGGGCATGAGCTCTTCTGTGGGACTTCCCCGCAAGTATCATTGGAAGCTCAACGTTCTGATAAGCGGTAAGGTATGGAATCAGGTTTCTCGCATTATTCTGCCATACAAAACCTACCGTTTCTCTCTTATATTTATAAAGCTCCGTATCGCTCATTTTAAGCAGGTCTTTTCCGTCTACGATAAGCCTCCCGGCCGACGGGCGGTCCAGACCTCCCAACATGTTGAGGAGGGTTGATTTTCCGCTGCCGCTGTTTCCTATAATGGCCATGAGCTCACCTTTTTCAACCGTCAGATCCAGTCCCTGAAGGGCAACAACTTCGATATCGGCAGTCTTATAGATTTTCACCAGGTTTTCGCAGTATATCATGTACCTGCTCTCATCGACCATGCTGTCCCTGGCTTCCTCACTGCCCGAATTATTATTGCCGTTCATGTTCCTGTTTTCCTCATTGCTCATCAACAATCTCACCATCCTCAAGAGTGAATACATGATCCGCTATCTCCATCATGCTCGGATCATGGGTGGTCATTACCACCGTCACTCCCTGCTTTTCAACCATTAACTTAAACAACCTGACCACCTGAAGTCCCATGTTTGTATCCAGCTCTGCAGTAGGCTCATCTGCAAAAATTACGCTTGGTTCGTGTGCTATTGCCCTGGCAATTGCAACCCTCTGCTGCTCACCGCCTGAAAGCTCATGGGAACGGTGATTCATCCTTTTGCCCAGTCCAACAAGCTCGAGACATTCCTCAGCCCTTCTTTTCCTCTTATTGGGGTCATATCCGGCTATACGAAGTCCGAATTCAACATTTTCATATGCGGACATGAGGGAAATCAGCGCCACGGACTGGAACACGAATCCCATACGGGTTCTCCTTAACTGATCCCGTTTGGTTTCAGACATATTGGTAATTTCCTTGTCCTCAAAGTATATTTTCCCGGCAGTCGGTGTGTCCAGGGCACCAAGCAGATTTATCAGAGTTGTCTTTCCTGAACCTGAGCGCCCCCTCAATATGGTGAGGGTGCCCCTCTTTATTTCAATATTAACATTTTTCAATGCATGCACAGTCTCGCGTCCCGAGCGGAAATCGCGACATAAACCTTCTGTCCTGATAATAGTAGAAGACATACGTTAATCCTCCCCTAGTTTTACTGCCTGCGCCATCTTTATGCGGGAGATAAACCTTGCAAGTACCAACAGACCGACAGTCAGTATAAAGCTTATTACAATGTATATCTTCACGTAGTCCTCCCTGAAAGCTACCACTTCGAAAGGCGGTACCTGATCTGCGGCACTTCCCACCAGCTGTAGTATGGGAACATACAGGTCACTGGTCAGTCCGCCTATGATTATCCCAATGAATATGGAAATCCCTGAAATAAGCACCTGCTCACAGACCAACATGCCCAGAACCTTGCCGAGGGACAGTCCCATTGCGCGTAAAATACCGAACTGCAGCACTCTCATTTGAATGGACAGTATCCAGTAAATGAGAAATCCTATGGCGCTTATCAGCATTGTTACCACAAACCCCAGGGTGAGTGAACCATTGGTACCCTGAAGCATGGGGTCGTTTTTGTTTTTTATGATTTCCTGGTTGGAGTAGTTGATGAAGCTCAACGGAATATCCTGTTTTCTTATATCCTCCGTCACCATCACATCATTGCCGTCAGGTTTCAGTTTCAGCCATACCTGGTAAGGCTCAAGATAAGTCTTGGCCTGGATATACGAAAGATTGGCAACTACAAGCACTTCATCATTGCCGGTTTCCCTGCCTTTCAGCGGATTGTATGCTGGCCAGTAATCGATGAAGGCATAAATCTTTAACTCCAGTACATCATTTTCTCCCCACTTGAGGAATATGGAGTCACCTTCCTTTAAGGCGCTGTTCTTTTCCTTGAAATTGCTGGACACAAGACAGGCCATGGGTGAATCGCATATCAGATTTATATAATCATATATATGGTGCCTGAGAAGTCCGTTCTTGAACCAGGATATTCTGGCAAACTGATCGGGTATTATACCCAACAACCTGCCGTTTCTTGAGGAAGCTCCGATGTCGGTTGTTATGACCACACCGCGTCTGTCAAGGACCTTTGTGGCCTCCTCCACTCCACTTAGCTTCGTATATTTATAGAAATCAGGCTCAATGTATATGGGCGGTCCACTGCTTTCGTCCTCTCCAGCCCCACCGGGCCCCAGGGGTGGGGGTGCAAAGTCTGAGGTGTTCAGCCAGTGTTCCTGCAGAACAATGTCGGCACCGATGCTATACCTTATCCTGTCCTCCATGTTCTTATTCACGGTGCGGGCAGCATTTGCATTGAATATTCCTATCGACAGGGTAAGCATCAGGAAAAGCATCAGGAACTGTTCCTGTCCTCCGGATCTGCCTACCTGTATAAAGGATGCATAAAATACGGGAGACCATATTTTTCTTCCAAGCCAGAATACAAATCTTATGATGAAAGGATAAATCCTGAGGAAAACCAATCCTGTACCCAGGATAAACAAGGTGGATACCAAAAACAGCAGAGGATCGACACCTACATCAGCACCCTTGGCTCCCGTCAATACAAGCATTGCCTGGTTGTTTCTGTATCTGTATAACCCATACAGGGATGTGCCCAGAACAAGAACATCCAGGAAATATTTCTTCCAGAAAGCAGCCCTGAAATTTCTTGCCTTCTTCTGTTTATACTGTACAATGGATACCCGTGAAGAAAGGAAGGCAGGGATAAGCATGGTGACTATGAATATCAGCAGAGCTCCTATGGAATACATATATGCCTTGAAGCTCAGTTTAATGGGAAGCGCGGTTCTTGAGACAAATTCAAGGAATCCGTTGGAAGCTCCCAGCACCGTGCAGAAGAACAATCCTAACGGCGGTCCCAGTACGAGAGCTACTCCACAAATGATCAGGCATTCTATGGTATAGATTACGAATATCTCAAGCCTGCTTGCACCGCGGCTTTTCAGGACCGCAATTTCATTTTCCTCATGCCTTATGATAAGCTGTGAAACCATAAAGATGTAGAAGGATAACATGAGGAGAACCGGAACCATGAGAACCCAGAGGGTTATCCTCAGTTCTCTCTCCCTTTTTGCATAATTCTCAAAAATGGAAGCGGCGGGCATCTGAAATTCCAGAGAACCTTTATAATTGCTTACCCATCTCAGATGGTTCTCATATGCTTTTGCAAGACCGGCTACGTCATCAAGAACTATTTTATGATAATCAAAAGCATAATACCAGTTTGCGCTGGTGATGAGAGGCGTGGGTGATGACATGAAATCATTGATAAAGGTATCATAATCTATCAGGAAGCTGTTTTTGAATGTTTGCAGATCCTGGTACCAATATACGTCGGTGGGATCTTTGTAGGTAAAGATACCGACCACCCTGCATTTTATAGGCTGATCAAGATATTTTATTCTGTCTCTCAGCAAAAATACATCATCCAGCACCAAACCCAGCTCTTTAAACGCCTGCTCTGTAACAACCACCTCATATACCCCGTCCTGAGGCTGGGGATCGTACATGCGGCCGGCAACAATGCTGATATGATCCTCAAAGCCGGAAAAAGCCTCCAGTCTTATATTTCGTTCAACCGGCTTTTCTTCCCTCTGGATCTCGGGGAATCCTGCCATATTGTCAAAAGCTACGTTAAAAGACGGAGTCAGCAAAGGTACTTCTATATCCTTAACAAGATGTCTTATTCTATCATTAAATATGTTATATACGGTCCAGCGATCGGTGCCTTCATACAAATAATTGAAGGTTCCTTTCATGCGATAAGTTCCGGGGAAGGTACCTGTTTCCTGGTAGTCTTCCAGGTCACGGGTAAGCATCCTCTGGAGCACTCCATCGGTATAAATGGGTATGCTGCTGACCATAGCAACAACAAGAATGGAGCCTATTAAGAGGCAGAGAACCATCCACCGGTTGCTTAACATTTTTCTTAATACAATGAGCAGCAAGTTCTTCCACCTCCTACTTAACGATGACCAAGTCTCCTTCTTCCAAACCGCTTACGATTTCAACCTGTGTCTCGGTTGTCAAACCAAGCTGTACAACCCTCTCTGCTCTTATATTGTCCTTCAGGACATAAACGATACTGCGACCGTCAACACTCTTTACCAAATGTTTGGGAATGGCTATGACATTTTCTCTTCTGTCCATGACCAGCGTTATTGTAGCAGGAGTGCCGATTTTTGCATCACTGGGCATTTCAGGCAAATCTATTACCACTTTTCCCTTAAGTTCAGGGTTGACATCTTCCGGCATGCTTGTAGGCGTCATCACTACATAACCCTTATAATCCTTTTTATTGACCGTTACCGTAACTTCACTGCCAAGTCTGAATTGAAATGCTTTGTCTCCGGAGTAGGTAAGCCGTAGCTGAGTGGGATCATGGACAGTAGCTATAGTGGTATATGCTTTGATAAAATCTCCCGGTTTCAATGATGAATCGGCATAATACACCTTACCGGTTATGGTACTGTATAATCTGTAATCTTCCAGTTCTTTTTTCAGATCTGCGAGAGCGGCTTTTTCTTCCTCAAGTGAGATTTGTGCAAGTTGAATTTGTGAACCAAGCTTGCCGTTTTCACCGGTGCTGTTGGTTTCCAGCAGCTTTTGATAACTGATTTCCTGAAGTCTGATCTGTTTTTCGATTTCTTCCAGCTGAGCTTTGGGAGTTGCATCGGGAATGGCTTTTAACCTTTCATACTCTTTCCTGAGCTCATCCAGCTCAAGTTTGGCCCTCTGAATATCCAGCCTGCTGGTTGTAACCAGTTGATTGTATGCAATCTCAGCTTTTCTTATATCGGATTCCTTTTGCTTTATTCTTTTCAAAAGGTCATCACTGTCAAGTTCTGCAATAAGGTCACCTGCCTGTATATCATCACCGGCTTTGACGTACATGGCCTTTAGTCTCTTTCCGTCCAGTTTGAAAAAATACTCCTGTCTGTTTACCGATTCAAATGTTCCGGAACCTGTGATTTTGTTTTCAATGGTGGTTTTCTTCACTTCCATGTAGTCATATGTGACTTGCGGAGGAGTTCTTAACGGCGGTTCAAGGACAACCGCTTCTTCCGGGAAAAGATAGCAACCTGAGACAGACATTACAAGAATTATGGCAGTTACAGACAACAAAATTCTTTTTGCAATCTGCCATGATGCACTGGAATGCTTGCCTTTACCATGCATTTATGAAGACCCCCTATCAGAGTTAGAATTATAGACCCTGGATCGCTCTGAAATATCTGAAGCATCAAGCTGAATTTATCAGCCTGATTGCTTCAGAAAAGTGCAGGAGATGCCGTCCTACTATATCCATATATTATTACTTTAACAAATTATTAATGAAATGTATATTTTGAAAATTTTATATTTTGTTAAGTTTTTGTAGATAATTGATACAGATTATCTGCATTGCCTCAAACAATGAGCGAATTCCCCGTCATTTCATCAGGTTTTTTAAGACCCATGATGTCAAGCAACGTGGGCGCAAGATCTGCCAGTCTTCCTTCCTTAAGCTTCCTGTCTCCAATTCCCACTCCAATCAGAGGAACAACATTGGTAGTATGGGCAGTATAAGGTCCGCCGGTTTCATAGTCTATCATCTGCTCCGCATTACCGTGATCGGCGGTTATAAGGACGATGCCGTCCTGCTCCCTGACAGCTTCAACAACTTTTCCCACGCACCTGTCGACAGCTTCTATGGCAGCCTTTGCAGCATTAAAATCGCCCGTATGTCCTACCATGTCCGGGTTTGCAAAATTGAGAATTATAACGTCATACTTTTTGGATTTTATTCTCTCAACCACTTCATCGGCAACCTCATAGGCGCTCATCTCAGGCTTCATATCATAAGTGGGAACTTTAGGTGAAGGTATGAGTACCCTGTCTTCACCTTCAAAAACTGTTTCCACACCACCGTTGAAGAAAAACGTTACATGCGCATACTTTTCTGTTTCAGCAATCCTGAGCTGTTTGTATCCCAGTTTGCTTATATATTCTCCGAATGAATTTACAATGTTCTCAGGTTTGAACGCTACGGTTACGTTTTGTATTGTCTTGTCATACTGGGTCATGCATACGAAATGTACCGGGAAATATCCCTTTGCTCTTTCAAAACCGTCGAATTCTACGTCTGTAAAAGCTCTGGTAATCTCTCTGGCACGATCAGGCCTGAAATTGAAAAAGATGATGGAATCATTCTTTTCTATAACCGCAACCGGTTTACCGTCCCTTACTATTACGGTGGGTTTAACAAACTCGTCAAATTCCTTCCTTGCATATGACTCGGTTACTGCTTCCCGGGCGCTGGCAGCCTTAAGTCCTTCACCCAGCACCATTGCGTCATATGCCAGTTTTACCCTGTCCCATCTTTTGTCTCTGTCCATAGCGTAATATCTTCCCATGACCGATGCTATGGTGCCCACTCCGATTTTCTTCAGCTTATTCTCCAGTTCCTCTACGTATCCTATTGCGCTGTCGGGAGGAACATCTCTTCCGTCAAAAAAGCAGTGGATAAACACATCTTTCAGTCCCCGGCGTTTTGCCAGATCTACCAGGGCATACAGATGGGTATTGTGGCTGTGGACTCCTCCGTCTGAAACCAAACCAAAAAGATGAAGCTTTGAGTTATGCTTTTTGCAATTGTCTATGGCATCAAGGAACTCTTTTTTCTCAAAAAAGTCTCCATCCATAATGGATTTTGTTATCCTGGTAAATTCCTGATATACAATACGTCCTGCGCCTATATTGGTATGTCCTACTTCGGAATTTCCCATCTGTCCTTCAGGAAGTCCCACATCCATTCCGCTGGTCCTGATGATGGTATTGGGACACGTAGCCATGAGTCTGTCCATGTTGGGAGTGTAAGCCGCTTTTATTGCATTGCCTTCCTCCCGGGGATTTATACCGAAACCGTCAAGTATCATTAATACATATAACTTGTTGTATTTCATACGTCCGCTCCTGTCCATTCTAGAATTAGGTCCGCGTCATTGCTCGCAACCGGCATGTGCGCGGACCCTAATGCTGAAAATTATTGCTGCTTATATAAATTATACAGCGCTTTTTACTATTGTTTCAAAGTCGTCCAGTTTTAGGCTTGCACCGCCTACAAGTCCTCCGTCTATATCCGGCATGCTGAAGAGTTCTGCAGAGTTTGAAGCGGTTATGCTTCCGCCGTACTGTATTCTGATTTCGTCTGCCACTTCTGCACCATAGAGTTCTTTTACGGTTGCCCTGATTATAGCGCAAACTTCTTCAGCCTGTTCGCTGGTAGCATTCTTGCCGGTTCCTATAGCCCATATGGGCTCGTATGCGATGACTGCCTTTTTGACCTGCTCAGCAGTCAGTCCCAGAAGAGCTATTTTTACCTGATACTTTACCAGCTCTGCTGTTACTCCCTGCTCTCTCTGGGTGAGAGATTCGCCCACACAGATTATCGGGGTAAGCCCATACTTGAATGCTGCATGAACTTTTTTATTGACAGTCTCATCGGTCTCGGCAAAATACTGTCTTCTTTCTGAGTGACCGATAATGACATAGTCTACTCCCAGGTCTGCAAGCATCTGTCCTGAAACTTCGCCTGTGAATGCGCCTTTTTCCTCCCAGTGCATGTTCTGGGCGGCAACCTTGATGTTTGATCCTTCTACAGCCTTCTTTACGGCAGGAATGCAGACAAAGGGGACTCCTACAACTACTTCTGCTTTTACCCCTTCAACCCTGGATTTAAGGGCTTCTACAAACTCAACTGCTTCGCTGGGGGTTTTGTTCATTTTCCAGTTTCCTGCCACAATCTTTTTCCTGGGGTTTTTATCAAGCAATACAGCTATACCGGGCAGCTCTTTTCCTTCCAGGAACTCAAGGGATGCTCCGCCACCGGTGGAAATATGGGTGATCTTATCTGCAAATCCAAGCTGCTCAATTGCCGCTGCAGAATCTCCGCCTCCGACGATTGAAACCGCGCCTGATTCAGCCACTGCCCTGGCAATTTCCCTTGTACCGTTGGCGAAATTAGGGAATTCGAACACGCCCATGGGGCCGTTCCATACTATGGTCTTTGCTTTTCTTATTACCTTTGAGAACTGTTCAATTGTTACGGAGCCGATATCCATTCCCATCCATCCGTCGGGCATGGCATCTGAGGGAACATATTTATATTCGGTGTCGTTTTTGAATTCCCTGGCAACTATGCTGCCGGTAGGAAGCATCATGTTAACGCCTTTCTTCTCGGCTTTTTCCATAAGGCTTCTTGCAAGATCAAGCTTATCGTCTTCGCAGATTGAGTTGCCGATCTTGTATCCTTTTGCCTTCAGGAATGTATAAGCCATACCGCCGCCGATGATGAGAGTGTCTACCTTATCAAGCAGGTTCTCAATGACTCCTATCTTGTCCGATACCTTTGCACCGCCCAGTATTGCAACGAAAGGTCTTTCAGGATTTGAAAGGGCTTTGCCCATTATTTCAATCTCTTTCTTTATAAGGAAACCGCATACCGCAGGCAGATAATCTGCAATCCCTGCAGTTGATGCATGTGCTCTGTGTGCCGTTCCGAATGCATCATTTACATATATATCTGCCAGATCTGCAAGCTTTTTGGCAAATTCAGGATCATTCTTAGTCTCTTCCTTGTGGAATCTTACGTTTTCAAGGAGAAGTACCTGGCCTTCTTTAAGCTCTGCCGCCTTTTTTCTTGCATCTTCGCCTACAACATCGGCAGCCATGATGACTTCCTGTCCCAGAAGCTCACTCAGCCTCTTTGCTACAGGTTTCATGCTGTATTTTTCCTCAAAACCTTCTTTAGGTCTGCCAAGGTGGGATACAAGAATTGTTTTGGCCTTGTTTTCTATAAGATACTTAATGGTGGGAAGGGCTGCTACTATTCTGGTGTCATCCGTAATGTTCCTGTTCTCGTCAAGAGGTACGTTAAAATCCACCCTTACGATGACCCTTTTGCCTCTGACGTCAATATCTTCTACCGTCTTTTTGTTCATCATACTCACATGTATCACTCTCCCTAATTTAGAATAAATCCAATACGCTGTATAGCCAATATTTTAAATTTTCCCATGCCCAGGATTGTTATTCGGCATCAGTCTTCTTCATTTTACATCTTTTTGCCTGTTTTTTCAATAGAAGACGCTGCTAATAGTATATCCGGATATCCGGCTCAACAGACAGGTTTAATTCCTGCCTGCAGCAAATGAATGGTTCGTAAACAGAAAATCCGGCAGTTGCCTGCCGGATCTATTCTTTTGCAAAAACTTATTTTGCATCAACACATGCCATATGGAGAATAAGGTCTACAACTTTGTTTGAATAGCCCCATTCGTTGTCATACCAAGCTATCAGCTTAACAAAGTTGTTATTGAGGGGTATTCCGGCTTTTGCGTCAAAAATTGAAGTACGGGGATCGCCAATGAAGTCTGTGGATACCACATCGTCTTCCGTGTATCCAAGGATGCCCTTGAGTTCGTTTTCAGAAGCTTTCTTTACTGCAGCCTTGATTTCTTCATATGTTGCCGGTTTTTCAAGACGGCAGGTAAGGTCAACTACAGATACATCTGCAGTGGGAACCCTGAAAGCCATACCGGTCAGTTTGCCGTTGAGCTCGGGGATAACCTTTCCAACTGCTTTTGCAGCACCGGTAGATGAAGGAATGATATTGCCGAGTATGGATCTGCCGCCTCTCCAGTCCTTCTTGGAAGGAGCGTCAACTGTCTTCTGAGTGTTAGTAGCAGCATGAACCGTGGTCATTAAGCCTTCAACTATACCGAAATTTTCATGGATTACCTTTG
This sequence comes from Bacillota bacterium, assembly GCA_023622945.1. Lineage (GTDB taxonomy): Bacteria > Bacillota > Clostridia > Acetivibrionales > JAMNYG01 > JAMNYG01. The sequence continues at coordinate 14,514 of JAMNYG010000173.1, forward strand.
CCAGCGGTGCAAGGCAGTTTGTGGTACAGGATGCGTTTGACACTACTTTCATATCCTTGGTGTACTTGTCATGGTTAACGCCCATTACAAACATGGGAGCGTCAGCTGAAGGAGCGGTTATAACAACTTTCTTGGCTCCGCCCTGGAAGTGAGCTGATGCTTTCTCAGTAGTTGTGAAAACTCCTGTGGATTCTACGATATACTCAGCACCGCATTCGCTCCACGGAATCTCATTAGGCTGCATGCAGCCATATACATTTATGGCCTTTCCATTTACAACAAGCTTCCCGTCAACAGTCTCTATTGTGCCGTTGAATCTGCCATGTACGGTGTCGTACTTCAACATGTATGCCATATACCCCAGATCGATGAACGGATCGTTTATCCCTCTGATTTCAACTTCGGGATTGTTGATTGCAGCCCTGAAAACCAGGCGACCGATACGTCCAAATCCATTAATACCAATTTTTACTGCCATCTATTTTTACCTCCTATGTATAATTTTAGATTCATTGAATGAATCATCCCTGCATAAAACAACGGCTTGCACCGACATAACTTGCAACTGATGCAGGTTGGTCCTGCATAAAAATATTCTATATTATTTTACCGGCTTTTTCAATAGTTGGTGTTAAAAATAAATAATTTTTTAACAATGTCAACAATATGTTATCCAGATTTTCGCAAGATATTCATATCACATAGAAGACACTCAAATACAGTATTTGCCAATTCAAAAGCATTCAAAAACGGTCTTTGCCATGGATGTGACACAGAAACCGGTCAACATGCAAAAGAAAACTATCAGCAATTATTAGTCGCCGAATGATACACCAAGGCTTTTGGCTATTTTTACGAGCTCTCCTTCGGGAGGCACTGTCTTCAGTTTACCTACCGCTTCCTCGAGAGGAATGGCTGTAATTTCGTCCCCTTTTAAGCTGACCATGATTCCGAATTTCCCTTCATTAATATATTCAACAGCGGCAACCCCGAACCTTGTAGACAGTATCCTGTCAAAGGGATTGGGTCTTCCTCCCCTCTGAAGATGTCCCAGCACCGCTACCCTGGTTTCAATTCCTGTCAGCTTTTCAATCTGTTCGGCAATCTGGTTGCCTACTCCTCCAAGCCTGATAGGATCCGGGCTGTCATGGACAACCTTGCTGACCACTACATCACCGTCAACAGCCTTTGCGCCCTCCGCCGCCACAATTATGCTGAAATGCTTGCCTTCACGCCTTCTTCTCTGTATCATTTCCACAACCTTTTTTATATCGTAGGGGATTTCAGGAATGAGTATGGCATCAGCCCCGCCGGCGATCCCGGATTGGAGGGCTATCCAGCCTGCATATCTTCCCATTACTTCCAGTATCATCACCCTGTGATGGGATTCAGCTGTGGAATGAAGTTTGTCTATTGCATCAGTGGCGGTTTCAACTGCAGTCATAAACCCAAAGGTAAGATCAGTTCCTGAAAGGTCGTTATCTATGGTTTTCGGTACGCCTACAACATTTAAACCCATCCGAGCAAAATCCCTTGCACTGGTCAGGGTTCCGTCACCGCCTATGAGCACCATACAGTCTATTTTGTGCATGTTAATGTTGTCTATCACTCTTTCAGACATATCTTTGTATTCCACTTTTCCGTCTCTTTCAATCCTGAAATTGAACGGATTGTCCCTGTTTGACGATCCCAGTATTGTGCCGCCCTTGTCCAGAATACCCGAAACGTCATTTGACTTAAGCTTCACATATTCATTCATCACAAGACCCCTGTAGCCGTCTTTAAAACCGTATACCTCCCACCCGTATTTTAAGATGGCTGTCCTTACAACGGCTCTGAGTACAGCGTTCAGTCCCGGGCAGTCTCCTCCTCCGGTCATGACACCTATGCGTTTTATCATCGATTCTTCCCCCCTATCGTATATTGCTGATGATTGCCAGAAGAAACCTTACGGCTTTCACCATATCATCGACTCTGATCTGTTCCTCCACGCTGTGGGCTTTTTCCATGCCTACGCTGATATTTACCGACTGAATCCCTTTACCGTTTAATATATTTGTATCGCTTCCTCCTCCGGTAGCATCAAGCTTAAGCTCAACACCGGCCTCCTCGGCAGCATCCTTCAGTATGGATATTATCTCATCCTCAGCACTAATATTAAAGGCAGGATACATAAGTTCAGATTTGAACTCTACGCTTCCTCCCAGCTTTGAGGCAGCCTGTTCAAAGCACTCCTTCATATGAGCTGTCTGAGCTTCCAGCTTGGCCTTGTCTCTGCTTCTGCACTCTGCCTTTAATTCCACCCTGTCGCAAACGATATTCGTGGCATAACCGCCGGAAATGACACCTATGTTTGCAGTGGTTTCAGGGTCTATCCTTCCCAGCTTCATACCGGAAATGGCTTCAGCAGCTATCTGGATGGCACTTATGCCTTTTTCAGGCTCCACTCCCGCGTGTGCTGCTTTTCCCTTTACCACAATGTCTATTTTGTTCTGGGAAGGGGCTGAAACGGCAACTCTTCCTATAGGACCTCCTTCATCAAGTACAATTCCGTACCTGGCATATATCTTGCTGTAATCCAGGGCTTTGGCCCCGTTTAATCCGCCCTCTTCCGCGATGGTAAATACAATCTGTATATCTCCGTGCTTTATTCCGTCTTCCTTCAACACCCTTACAGCTTCAAGTATGCACTCGATGCCGGCGGCATCATCCGCTCCAAGCACGGTGTTACCGTCGGTTTTGATAATATCTCCTTCCATGACAGGATTTTTATTGGTACCGGGTGAGACTGTGTCCATATGGGCCATCAGCAAGACTGCAGGGACATCTTTTTCCCCTTTTATGGTACAGATGATATTCCCGGCATTACCCCTCACCTTGCAGCCTGCATCATCCTCCCAGGGGGAATATCCGTAAGATTCAAGCAGAGCCTTAAGTTTGTCTGCCATCTTTCTTTCGTTGAATGTAAGGCTGTCTATCCTCACCAGCTCCATGAATTCTTTGGCCATTCTTTCCTTATTGACCATGGAAAACACCTCCTCTTTTAAATTTATACCCTAAAATCATTCCTTTTCAAGGCATGCAAACTTCCCCCTGGTTTCAAGTCCCTTGAAGCCTTGTTGCCGCATAGCCTCATAAGCAACGATGGCCACTGAATTGGACAGGTTAAGAGATCTGATTATATCTCTCATGGGTATTCTTACACACCATTCAAGGTTTTTCCTGAGCAGATCCTCCGGAAGTCCGGCAGATTCTTTTCCGAAGACTATAAAACAACCGTCGGTATATTTTACTTGGGTATAAACCTTCGCGGCCTTGGTAGAAGCAAAGAAAAATGTATGATCCTCATATTTTTTCCGCAGTTCGTCAAAGGAATCGTAGTAGTATATATCCAGCTTGTCCCAATAATCAAGCCCGGCACGTTTCAAATATCTGTCTTCAGTCGAGAATCCAAGGGGCCTCACCAGATGGAGGCTGGCACCTATTGCTGCACAGGTTCTTGCAACATTGCCTGTGTTCTGGGGTATTTCAGGTTCCACAAGCACTATGTTTATTCCCAATGGTTCCACTCCCTTATCATTTCCTTGTCAAAAAGTCCATGACGAAATTCCTGCGTATATATACCGCTTTTGCAGGGCATAATTCCTGGCAGCAAAAGCATCTGATGCATTTTTTTAAATCAACTGCAGGCTTTCCATCCTTCATCTCAATAACTTTGGCAGGACAACTTCTTGCACATTCCGAACACCCGATGCACATGGAATGCCTGAACACCGGCCTGGGCTCCATGACTTTTACCAGATGCTTCATGATGCCGCGGTCAAAGAATCGCAGAGTTTTTGTAAAATCAGACCCTGGCATACGGAATCCGTCAACCCTGACGGTATCCAGGTCAGCTCCTGAACCTGAAAAATCGATCCGGGATATGTCTTTCTGGCAAAGTCCCCTGGCATAAGCCTGTCTCATAATGGGCACGTCCATGGGATCAGCCCTGACAATATTGAGGGCTGCCAGATCCACTTCAAACCCATCCTCGCCGGCTATTATTAGCCCTATTTCCTTTGGATCTCCTGCAGTTGGCCCGGCACCGTCCATTCCTGTCACGGCATCCATTATGTTTAAGGTAGGCTTTACGCTTAAAAATATGTCGATCAGGGCATTGGCAAACTCATCATAGTCTGACATCCTGAAATGGTATTCCGCCTTAAGAGGACCTGCTATGGCACCGAACATGTTCTTGACTGCACCCGTATATACCATCTGCCCATGAGACTTAAGTTTAGGCAGGTTGATTATCACATCGGCATCCGCGACAGGCTTTATAACTCTTACCCTTTTAAGATATTTGCCTGAAGGATTGTCCACCTCTGTTTCATCCAGGTCATAATTGAGCTTTGCACCTGATTCTTCTGCCGCCTTTGCAATACCGCATCCGCGATATACACTTGCAAGCCTGCCATGGGTATACAAACCTCCCGGGCTTTCAGCTATCAGCACCGTAGCACCGGCATCCATCAATATCTTTGAAAGCTCCCTTACGATGGCAGGGTGTGTCGTTGCTGCCTCCTCAGGTCGGCGTTTCATCACCAGGTTGGGCTTTAATACCACCCTGGTTCCCTTTTTTATGTATTTTTCCACTCCCCCCAGGGCTTCAAACATCCGGTTCAAAGCCCTGGAAACCTCTTGGGGATCATAACTTTTACATTTTTCAACTACTACTTTTCCCACCGATATCTCTTCTTTCCGTTTCAGGTCATTAGCTATAATTTTAAACCAATAAAAACTTACAGTAAAGAATTATTGTTAGGTGACAAGTATGACAAGGGGCGTGACAAGGGGACGTGACAAGGGGACGGGGGTTGTGTCACTTTGTGACACAACCCCCCTGCCGTAACTCCTGCTGCAGTTGCCTTCAGACCTCCTGTGAACGCACCCAGGAGTCCGTATTTATCCACTTCATTGAATGCTCCCTTTGCAAGACTATATCCAAATCCCGTCAGGGGCACCGTTGCTCCCGCACCTCCTATTTCCACCAATTTCTGATATACCCCCAGGGCGGTAAGGATTATTCCGGATGTTACGTATATTACAAGTATCCTGGCAACCGTAAGTTTGGTCTTGTCAATAAGTATCTGCCCTATGGCACATATAATGCCACCAACCACAAATGCATTTATATATGATGTAATGTTGTCAAAAATGTTATCCAATTTAAACACCTCTCCCCTGTATGCTCAGTCAAAATCCCTGCTGATGCTGACTGCATGGGCAATGCACGGAATGGATTCTCCCTGTTGCGCGCTGGTAGTGCTCAGCAAAGCTCCTGTAGCAATAAACAGAACGTTGTTGAGATTGCCTTTCTGAATTTCACTGTACACATATGATGCAAAGACGGTGGCAGAACATCCGCATCCGCTGCCTCCTGCATGTGCATCCTGTTTCTTTCTGTCATAAATCATGAGTCCGCAGTCGTTAAACCTTTCTTTTATGTCATATCCCTGATCTGCCAGAAGCTCCTCGCATATTCTTGACCCTACAGCTCCAAGGTCACCCGTCAATATGAGGTCGTAATACTCAGGCTGAAGGCCCGTATCTTCAAAATGAGTCATAATGGTGTCCACCGCTGCCGGTGCCATGGCGCCGCCCATGTTGTTGGCATCCTTTATTCCCATATCTACAATCTTTCCGGTGGTAACATATCTTATATAAGGCCCCGTACCCTGGTTGGACAGCATAACTCCTCCCGCACCCGTAACCGTCCACTGAGCCGTAGGAGGGCGCTGGGAACCCAGTTCAAGCGGGAACCTGAATTGCTTTTCAGCAGAACAAAAGTGGCTTGAAGTAATGCATACCACATTATCGGCAAATCCTCCGTCCACAAGCATGGCGCCCAGGCTCATGGATTCCGTCATGGTGGAACAGGCTCCATAAATTCCGAAAACAGGTATTCCCGACTCTCTAAGACCGAAGTGCGCTGAAATGCATTGGTTAAGAAGATCTCCCGCAATAATGTAACTGATCTCATCAGGAGTTTTTTTCCCTTTATTTAGTATTTTTGCGAACGTCTCCCTCAGCAGTTTGCTCTCTGCTTTCTCCCAGCTCTTTTCACCCCATAGCTCATCTTCAATTATCTCATCAAAATACATTCTAAGCGGCCCCTGTCCTTCTTTTGGACCTACTATTGAAGCCGACGATACTATACTGACGGGGTTCATAATTTTCACAGTCTGTCTGCCGTTTCTTTTTTCTGCCATGATTTATCACCCCATACAATTTAAATTGCATGTTCATGTCCCTGCCATGTTAAAACCTTAAAAGATAGTGCAATATTCCTGCAATCACCGAAACGGTAATCCCGTATACCAGTACAGGTCCTGAAATGACGAACATTTTTGCTCCCACACCTGTCACATAGCCCTCGCTCTTAAACTCCATGGCCGGTGCAACGATGGAATTGGCAAAACCGGTTATGGGTATTATGGATCCCGCTCCTGCGAAACGACCGATTTCATCGTAAATATTCAAACCTGTAAGCAATGCTCCCAAAAAAATCATCACCATGGCGGTCAGACCTGCAACGCTTGTCTCATCCAGTCCTCTGGCTTTAAAAGCGTTTGTGAAGAATTGCCCCACTACACATATGAGACCTCCTACAACAAAAGCCCGAACCGTGTTACGCAAAATCTTTGAGTTTGGGGATATTTTATTTACATACTCTTGGTATTCTTTTTTGGTCATAATATTCTGCATATGCCTTCCTCCAGGAACTAATATCAAAATTGATATATTACAGCAACGTACAATAATATTTTTTGCATAATGCCCGTATTTATGTTGAACTTTAACCTATACAAAAACACCTCTTGAAGGAACCTTATCAATATTCTGTCTTGAAAGAATTATCCATACAATAAGCGCTATCAGCATTATACCTGCAATGGTAAGAAAAATTCTGCGATTTCTGATAACCCAGGTCATAACATACACTCCCGTCAGATTATCTGTTTATTGACAAAATGAAGTCAAGCATGCTTAAGTTTATTATTGGACAAAAAAAATACAATATGCAAAATCATATTGTATTATTATGGAAGTATAAATTTTTGCAGATAAATCACATTCCGCTTATTTTTCGCTTTATGTCCTGCAGAATCTTTTTTTCAATTCTCGATACCTGAACCTGTGAGATACCCAACATCTTTGCAATCTGGACCTGGGTCTTTTCCTTGAAATACCTGAGAATGATTATCTGCCTTTCTCGGGGTGAAAGCGTATCAAGTATCTGCCTTAATGCAATTTTATCAACAAGGTCTATTTCCGAGCTGTTGTTCTCGGAATTTACACGGTCGATCAAAAGGATAGGGGAATTATCCCCTTCTGCTACTGCGCTGTAAAGTGACTCAGGCTCATACCCCGCCTCCATGGCCATGACAAGGTCCTCAGGCGCTATGTTCATCTGCTCGGCTATTTCATTAACCGTAGGTTCACGCCCAAGTTCCTTTGCCATGATCTCCTTTGTAATCCTTGCCTTATTGGACGTTTCCTTGAGAGTGCGGCTTACCTTTATTATTCCGTCATCCCGGATAAATCTTTTTATTTCTCCTATTATCATTGGTACGGCATAAGTGGAAAATTTCACATCAAATGAGCTGTCAAACTTGTTTATTGATTTGATTAAGCCTATGCATCCTATCTGAAACAAATCTTCAGCTTCGTAGCCTCTGTTCTGAAATCTTTTTACCACACTCCAAACCAGGCCTATGTTTTTTTCCACTACATAAGCCTGGGCTTCCTTGTCTCCCTTCTTGGCTCTTTCTATCAGATCTATCATATCTAAATTTGCCAATTCGTCCATACTTCCATACCTTTCACATATTTTCTTGCGTAAGTGCAATAAAATATACTTCAATGGTATAACATTGTATTATTTACAATTATTGCCATGTATATGCAAAAAAAATAATTATTTCCCGTGCTGTTTAAAAGCCTTAAACAGCTTAACAGTAGTGCCTTTGCCCACCTCGGAAAACACTTCCACCCTGTCCATGAAACTTTCCATGACTGTAAAACCCATGCCCGACCTTTCCATCTCGGGCTTGGAAGTATACAGAGGTTGTCTTGCAAGTTCTATATCCTCAATGCCCTTGCCTTCATCTATAACGCTTATTTCGACCGCATTGTCATAAAGCAGGCATATCATTTTCACGTATCCCGGCTTATTCTCATAGCCATGTATTATCGCATTGGTAACTGCTTCCGATACTGCGGTTTTAACATCGGCAAGCTCTTCAAGAGTAGGATCCAGTTGCGATACAAAAGCAGCTGCCACCACTCTTGCAAAAGCTTCATTACTTGATTTGGCAAGAAATTCTACTTTAACTTCATTAATAGGTTCCATTCCGAGTTCTCTCCTTACATCAGATTGTTTATGGCAATTTCCAAATTATCATATACGGGTATAAGTTTCAAAATGCCTGACATCTCAAGTATTCTCTTTACCTGGCCATTAACGTTTACAATTGCCGCTTTCCCGTTAAGTTTCTGAATGTTTTTAAATCTTCCCATAATAACACCGATACCCGAGCTGTCCATAAAAGTGACATTGGAAAAATCAAATACAAGATTTTTTGTACGCGATTTGATCAGCTCACCGTCAATTTTCTGCTTTATATATTCCGTAGAATGGTGGTCCAATTCACCAAACACCTTGACAATCAGTGTTGTTCCCTTGTTGCTGAACTTTACCTGCAATATGATCCTCCCCCAACCGGTTAATAAATTGAATTGTAAAATTTTATCATGTTATTTATTCTTCACCCGTCAATAATTCCCTTCATAGAATTATGTAACCTTTTGCCAAAATGAAACCTTTTACTGGCATATAACGACAAAACCCGGTTAATTACCGGGTTTCTCTTAACAGGTACCGAATTTTCTGTCGTCATTCATCAGGAGCACCAAGTTTCCTGTTGTCATTACATTACGCCAATTTCTCAAGAATGCTTTTAACATAGTTCAGCGACTCGGTTGCACACTTGTCCAGATTCTCTTCGCTTCCGCCTCCCACCAGGGGCGAGCACATTTCATAGGAAAGACAGCCGTCATAGCCTGCTTCCTTCAGGGCATTAATAAATTCCACATAATTAATGTTCCCTTTACCCAGAGGCACTGCTATCATTTCAAGCCCGTTTTTCTCGAAAGTTACCGTTTCGGGCACATATCTGAACTTCTCCCGCCTTACAAAATCGGTAAGATGAGTATGGACTATCATGCCCTTAAACTTAAGTACCGTCTCCCTCAAAGGTTCATTATGGTTGTCTATGTACGGAGCATCAAGGACAACTTTTACATTTGGCTCATTGACCTCTGCGATGAAATCCCTCAGGCTGTCGGGATGGCTGGCAATACATGAATGGTTCTGCACTCCCAGTATAATACCGTAATCGGCTGCAATCCTGGCTCCTTCCTTTATTCCTTTAACACAAAGATCCCATTGGGCCCGATATAGTACGCCTTCCTTGTAGTAACCCGTATATGTCCTCACAATTTTGCAGCCCAGGTCATATGCAAGCTCAATGTTGCTTTTCAGATAAAGAAGCTCTTTTTCATAATAAGCCATGTCTCCGTGTTCAAAGAAAATCGCCCAGTCATGATAACTTGCTATACAGGCCAGTTCAAGATTCTTTTCGGCAAGAAGCTCCCTGATTCGTTTTCTGTCCTCCCTGTTCAAATCCAGGGGAGAAGCATGAGGCCTCTTCCCGGCAAATTCAACAGCTTCATAACCGAGAGCTGCCGCCTTTTCTATAAACTGCTGTAAAGTCAGGCAGGCTTGCCCTCCCCAGGTTCCTGAATATCCGACAGAATGCAGACATGTTTTCATAAAAACACCATTCCTCTCATAAAAATTGTAGATAAGTTTCAGATTTGCAGATATATTTTCAGATAAATTCTATCAGGTGGATTTATCCCATTTTAACACATTTTGCTGGCACATAGGAAATGATATACTGGGGACTGTTATTCTTCCATATCATTTACTCCACCCTTCATGGCATAACATATTTATTCAGCGTAGAGTTATCCTTGCCCTGGCCTCTTCCGCAATCTGTTCCAGCTTGCGCAACCTATGATTCACGCCGCTTTTTCCAAGAGGCGGATTCAATTTTTCACCAAGCTCCCTGAGGCTTGCATCCGTGTATTTCAAACGCAGTTCAGCCATTTCCCTGAGAGTTTCAGGAAGTTTGTCAAACCCTATGTTGTCCCTTATATATTCAATATTCTCAATTTGCCTTAAGGAAGCGTTAACGGTTTTATCAAGATTGGCGGTCTCACAGTTTACAATTCTGTTTACATTGTTCCGCATTTCCTTGAGGATCCTTATATTTTCCAGCTCAAGGAGTGCCGTGTGTGCACCGATGATATTAAGGAAATCTACAATGTTTTCGCCTTCCTTGAGATATACCACATAATATCCTTTACGCTTAATTATCTTGGAATTAAGATTGAAGCTTTCCATCAGGCTGCTTATTTCCTCGGCATGCTCCCTTTTGTGTGTCGTAATTTCAAGGTGATAGGCCTTTTCCGGATCGCTTATGGAGCCCGATGCAAGGAATGCTCCTCTGAGGTAAGTCCTTCTGCAACAATTGTTTTCCAGGAGTTTTTTAATTTGAAAGCGTCGGTCTCCCTGAGATGTCTCGGTTTCTCTCAGCATATTCCAGACATCTTCAGAAGCGGTAATGACAATTATATAGGAAACGTGTTTCTTAAACTTTCTGCCCTTTCTGATTATCACTTCGGGATGCATGTTTCTGGTTTTCCTGATATTGGTATATAATCTCCTGGCAAAAGCTGCATTCTCGGTGACTATTCTTATTTTTGGCAGGCTGTCTTCTTCCCTGATTATTGTACCGCTTATTCTCATAACCGATATCAGCTCCGCCAAAAGGCAGCATTTATCATTCATTTCCAGCCTGCAAAGCTCGTTTTTTACCGTAGATGAAAATGACACTATACATCCACTCCCTTTAACAAAACCTGGCCAGTAAATCAGGCTATTTGGACAAATCATTGTTTATCTTGCTGAAAACCCTTTCACTCAAGGCCTTTGCTGCATTATACCCCATCTTTTTCTGCCTGTTGTTCATTGCCGCCACCTCTACAATAATGGCAAGATTTCTGCCGGGTCTTACCGGAATTAAAAGTGACGGAACCTTTATACCCAGAATGTCAATATAGTTTTCCACCAGTCCAAGCCTGTCATAATCCTTGTTTTCATCCCAGAATTCCAGCTGTATCACAAGGTTTATGTTTTCCATCACCTTTACGGCACCTACTCCGAAAAGATTTTTAACATCAAGAATGCCCACACCCCTGATCTCGATAAAATGCCTGATGACATCAGGTGCCGTACCTACAAGGGTCTTATCGGATACCCTCCTTATCTCAACAGAGTCATCGGCAACCAACCGGTGTCCCCTTTTTACAATTTCAAGAGCAGTTTCGCTCTTACCTACCCCACTTTCTCCAAGAATCAATATTCCTTCTCCGTAAACTTCCACCAAAACACCATGCATTGTTATGCGAGGAGCCAGCTGTACATTAAGATGCCGTATCAGTCCGCTCATGAATTCAGATGTTGTTTCCTTGGTGGTAAGCACAGGTATGTCATATTTTTTTGCAACCTCAATCATTTCAGGAAATACTTCCAGTCCCCTGGCAACAACCAGGCACGGAAAACCAAGTCTGAAAAAATCATCTAACCTCTTTAGTCTTTCCCGGGAAGGAAGTGTTGCAAGATAGGAAGTTTCTCCTTTTCCCATTATTTGTATCCTGTCTGCGTCGAAAAAATCCAAATAGCCTGCCAACTGTAATCCCGGTCTGTTTACTTCGGGGGTGGTTATGGCTATTTCATCTATCCGCCTGCAGTCAGTAACATCCTTTAGATGAAATTCATCTACCAGCTCCCTGAGCATAACCGAATACATCATAATATCAAAACCTCCGGCATTTATAAATAAAGAAGGGCCTTCCAATGTTATTATATAGCATGGAAAAGCGAAAATAAACAAAGATCAAGGTAAGGGGATACTTCTCAAAATATGGCGCATCTCTTCGAAGCAGAGAAGTATCCCCTTACCATGAAAAAAGCTGAAAGCCTGTTTGACACAGGCTTTCAGCTTTTTTGCTGGAGCGGGTGAAGGGAATCGAACCCTCGCAATCAGCTTGGAAGGCTGATGTTCTACCATTGAACTACACCCGCAGGTGGAGCGGGTTACGAGATTCGAACTCGCGACTTTCACCTTGGCAAGGTGACACTCTACCACTGAGTTAAACCCGCATTGCAAAAATCATTATACATATCGAGCCTGGCCTTGTCAAGGTACAAGTTTGGGTTGGCAGTTTCAATTTGTTGTAGGTTTAAATATTGCAGAGCTCACCCCGAATGTAAGTAGCCTAGAGTATATAACCACTGTTTCTTATGTTCTTTAACACCCGTGATAGTTGACTAACCT